>JAISSA010000214.1 GCA_031273365.1 Synergistaceae bacterium | reverse complement strand
CCCGGCGCTGACCTTCATCACCGTACCGCCCGGCATGGCGGAACGCCGTTTCGGGTACGCCACGGCGACGGCGCCCGCGGCCTCGGCGGAGCGCACGATCGCCCCCAGGTTGTGCGGGTACTCGATATGGTCCAGCACGACGACCAGCGCGGGCCTGTCCGGCGGCAGTTCCCTGAGGAAGGACTCCAGCTCCACCACCTTCGCCTCGGTGACGCGGCAGGCCACGCCCTGATGGCGCACGCCGGGGCACAGTCCGTCCAGCGCCTCGGGGGCCACCATCTGATAGACGACCTTTCCGGCGCGCGCGGCGTCGACCAGCTCGTCCAGGAAGGGCGGACGCACGTTGTTGGCGATCGCGAGCTTCGTACAGCGCCCCGGCGCGGCGCGCACGAGGTCCAACACCGGCTGACGCCCCCAGCAGACGTCGTCCGCCGGTTCGCGCTGCGGAACGTCCTTTCGCCACGGCGCGTCCGCGCGTTTCCCGAACGAAGGCTTCTTATCCATTCTTCCCGTTTTCCCCGTTGTTGACCTCTCTCCGGCTTTGTCGAACGGCCTGCCGGATTTACCGGGAACGCCGTTTCCTTTCCCTTTTCCAAAGCGGTTTTTTCCGTCAGACTTATCGTTCATCGTTTACCTCGTTTTCTGAATTTTTGTTTATCAGGCAATGTCAGGGATTTACAAAACCACGGGGCCCTGCCCCGTACCCCGCCGGGGACTTGTCCCCGGACCCCGTTAATTTTTTTTCTCTTTTTTCCTTCCTTGCGGCTGGTTTCAGCGGGCATTAGCGAACCGGTAAGAAGGTTAATTTTTTTTCTCTTTTTTTCCTTCCTCGCGGCCGTTTGACGCCAGTTCCTTCATGTAGGCTTTCAGGTAGCCCGAGGTATAGCCTTTTTTCGAGGCCGCGACCTTCGCCGGGGTTCCCTCGGCCACGATTCTGCCGCCGCCCTCGCCGCCCTCGGGGCCGAGGTCGATGATGTAGTCCGCCGACATCAGCACGTCCAGGTTGTGCTCGATGAAAATCACCGTGTTGCCCTGATCGACGATGCGGTTCACGATCTCCAGCAGCCGGCGCACGTCCGTGTAGAAAAGGCCCGTCGTCGGCTCGTCCAGCAGGTAAAGGGTCCTGCCTCCGAAGCGCCTGGCCAGCTCCTTCGAGAGCTTCACTCGCTTCGCTTCACCACCCGACAGCGTCAGCGCCGACTGACCGAGGCGGATGTAACCCAGCCCAGCGTCCTGGATCAGGCGCAGCTTCGAGGCGATCCTCGGGATGTCCGCGAAGAAATTGACGGCGTCGTCGACCGTCATGGCCAGCACGTCCGCAATGGAACTTCCCTTGAAACGAACCTCCAGCGTCTCGTGGTTGTAGCGCGTGCCCCCGCACACCTCGCAGTCCACGTAGATGTCCGGCAGGAACAGCATCGACATCTTCACCGATCCCGCCCCACCGCAGGCCTCGCAGCGCCCTCCCTTCACGTTGAAGCTGAAACGTCCCGGCTTGTAGCCCCGGATGCCGGCCTCGGGCAGCCCGGCAAAAAATTCGCGGATCAGCGAAAATACCCCGGTGTAGGTCGCGGGGTTGGAACGAGGGGTCCGCCCGATCGGGCTCTGATCCACGAGGACGACGTTCTCGAAGTCCTCCCCGCCCACAATTCCCCTGTGTTTGCCGGGGCGCTCACGAAAATCCCTGTCCAGCATACGCTTCATGCCCTTGTAGAGCACGTCGTAGACGAAGCTGCTCTTGCCCGAACCCGAGACGCCGCAGATGCACACAAACACGCCCTTCGGGATCCGGACGTCGATTTTTTTCAGGTTGTGGTGCTCAGCCCCCTGCACGGTGAACCACCCCGCGGGATCGCGGACTTCGCCACCGCCGTGCCGGACGATGCCCGTGGCCTCTCCCCGAAGGTAGGGACCCGTCAGGCCGTTGGTCGCCAGCACGTCGTCATACGTGCCGCTGCAGATGATCCGCCCCCCCTGCTCGCCCGCCGCGGGGCCCATTTCGATCAGGGCGTCGGCGGCCTTCATCGTGTCGCGGTCGTGCTCGACCACCACCACCGTGTTGCCGAGGTCGCGAATCGACTTGAGCGTCCGGACCAGACGCTCCGTGTCGCACGAGTGCAGCCCAATGGTCGGCTCGTCCAGAACGTAGAGCACGCCGCTGAGCTTCGAGCCGATCTGCGTCGCCAGACGTATCCTCTGGCTTTCGCCCCCCGAAAGCGTGTCCGCGCGCCGCAGGAGGGACAGGTATCCCACCCCCACGTCGACCAGAAAGTCGAGCCGCCTCTCGATCTCCAGAAGCACCTGCTCCACGATGTGCGCATGGGTCGTGCCGAGGTCGAAGGTCCTCACGACCCGCGCGAGCTCGTCGACCGGCATCCTCAGCAGATCCCCTATCCCATGGCCGCCCACCCGGACGGTCAGGGCCTCCGGCCGCAGGCGCAGGCCGCCGCAGGACACGCATATGTCCTCCACGCGGTAGCGCGCAAGCTCCTCGGTCACGGCCTCGGAGTCGGTTTCGGCCCACCGGGCCTCCAGCCAGGCGAAAAGCCCCTCGTAGCGTCCCATGTACTGGTGCGACTCGCCCCTTTCCGTGAAGATCATCGGGACGCGGTCGTCGCTGCCGTGAAGGATGAAGTCCCTGACGTTTTGGGGCAGGTCCCCGTACTTCGGGGAAAGGTCCCATTTGTACTTCTTCGCGAACAGGCCGATCTTCGTCAGAAACCAGGGTTTCGTCTTCCACGGCAGGATCGCGCCCCCCTCCAGCGTGCGGTCCGGGTCGATCGCCAGCTCCTCCGAGAAATGCTCGTGGCTGCCCAGACCCCCACAGTCGGGGCACGCGCCGAAGGGGTTGTTGAACGAAAACAGACGCGGCTCGATCTCCGGCATCGTGACGTCGCAGTCCGCGCAGGCGTAGTTTTCCGTCAGCATCCGTTCCTTCTCGCCCTCGGGCACGATCAGAACGTAACCTCCCGACAGGCGCAGCGCCGCCTCGATCGACTCCGCGATGCGGCTCCGGCGGTCCTCCGCGATCTTCAGGCGATCGACGACGACCTCGATGCTGTGCCGCTTCTTTTTGTCCAGCTCGATGTTCTCCTCCAGCCACAGAACGGCGCCGTCGACGCGAACGCGCGTGTAACCCTTCTCCCGCGTCTGAGTGAACAGGTTTTTGAACTCCCCCTTCTTGCCCCGCACGAGGGGGGCGAGAATCTCCACGCGCTTGCCCCGAAGGCTGGAAGCCCCGGACAGAGGGTCATTCTGGAAGATCAGGGCCACAATCTCGTCGATGGAGTGCCGAATGACGGGTTTGCCGCACCTGGGACAGTAAGGAATCCCGATACGTCCGTAGAGCAGACGCAGGTAGTCGTAAATTTCCGTCACCGTCCCCACGATGGAGCGCGGGTTGTGCCCCGTCCCCTTCTGCTCGATGGAGATGGCCGGAGACAGCCCCGATATGTCGTCCACGTCGGGCTTCTTCTGCACTCCGAGGAACTGTCTCGCATAGGCGGAAAGGGACTCCACGTAGCGTCGCTGTCCTTCGGCGTAGAGCGTGTCGAACGCCAGCGACGACTTCCCCGACCCCGAGGGGCCGGTGATAACGACCAGCCTGCCTCTGGGTATGTCGACGCTGATGTCCTTCAGGTTGTGTTCTCTGGCGCCTTTGATGCTGATATATTCTGTCACGATAAAAACTCCCGGTAATCAAGATCACAGCCCTGAAGTTTAATCCATATTGCAAAGATACGCCATATGCCTTACCCAAAAACCCAAAATACGCGCCGTTCTGACGAGCGCCTCTCCTCCTCGCGGGAGCCTGAACGGTTACGGAATGTTATACTTACGACATAAATGGTGAAGATGAAGAAAAATCATGTTGGGGGTCGATGGGTAGATGCCTGTGTATTGGTCCACCGCGCTGCAGGTTGCAGGAGGAGTTGGTCTTTTTCTCTACGGCATCAAGGTAATGAGCGAGGCTTTACAGTTCATAGCCGGCGAACGGATGCGCCACCTGATTGGAACACTGACCCGAACGCCCCTGAGGGGCGTCTTTGTAGGAATACTCGTCACCATCCTGATCCAAAGCAGCAGCGGCACCACCGTAATGACCGTCAGCTTCGTCAACGCGGCGCTGATGACGCTCAACCAGGCGATCGGCGTCATCATGGGAGCCAACATCGGCACCACCGTCACCGCGCAGATCATCGCCTTCAAGATCAAGGATTTCGCGCTTCCCTTCATCGCACTGGGCGTCGCCCTCGCAATGTTCGGCAAATCCAAAAAACAGCGTTACGCCGGCAACGGCATCGTCGGGTTCGGCCTGCTCTTTCTGGGGATGCAGACGATGGAAAGCGCCACCGCGTTTCTGTCGCATCGCCAGGACCTGTTCCTGGCCCTGAGGCACCACCCCATTCTGGGCGTTCTGGCCGGAACGATCGTCACCATGGTCGTCCAGTCCAGCGCCGCCACCATCGGCCTGACCATGGCCATGGCCTCGCAGGGGCTTCTCTCCCTCGACGCCGCGCTTCCCATCATCCTCGGGGACAACATCGGAACCACCATAACGGCCATACTGGCCTCCATCGGAACCATCCGGCCGGCCAAGCAGGCCGCGGCGGCCCACGTTCTCTTCAACCTCTTCGGAGTGGTCCTCTTTATGCTTTTCCTTCCCCTGTACAAAAACCTGGTCGTCCACACCGCCGCCGACATCGGCCGTCAGCTCGCCAACGCCCACTCCATTTTCAACCTCGCCAACACCATCATCTTTCTCCCCTTCACGGCGACCTTCGCCGCGCTGATACAGAAGATCATCCCGGCCGGCGACATTCAGGAGATGCAGGGCCCCGTGTATCTCGACAGGAGACTGATCGACGCGTCGTCCACCGCGGCCGTCGAGGCCGTCAGGGACGAACTGATGCACATGGGGGACATCGTGCTGAACATGGCCGCGCTCGTGCGCAGGTGTTACCGGGAAAAGCCGAGCGAACGCCTGCAACAGGAATTTCAGGAATGCGAAAGCAGCGTCAACGCGATAAACCGGGCCATGTCGACCTATGCGTCGGAAATATGGCAGCGAGGCCTGTCGGGAGAGGTATCGACGGTTCTGGGCTGTTACGTCAACGCGGCGGGGGACCTCGAACGGGTGGGGGACCACTTCGAAAACCTGGTGGAGCTCAGCGACATGCGGATCAACGACAGAAATCATTTTTCCGAGTACGCGGAAGCGGAGTTCTGGGACATGTACGACACCGTGGAGGTGGCCGTGAAATCCGCGCTGGATTCCCTGAAAAAAGAGGATATGACGCAGGCGAACTACGTTATCGAGGACCTGGAAGCACGCATCGACCTGCAGGAAAAGCAGTACCGCAAAAATCACGTGGAACGCCTCAACAGGGGCGAATGCGATCCCGAAAAGGGCGTCATCTTCATCGACGTCCTGAGCAACCTCGAAAGGATCGGCGACCACAGCCACAACATCGCTTTCTTTACCCGCGACATCGTGGCTCTGTCCCGAAACAGGGTATAAGAGAAAAATGCGTTATTTCCGCAGAATCTTCGGAGCAGCGGCGCTGTCGATTCTGACGGCAGCGGTCGTCGGGGCGGTTTTTTTCGTTCCCCTTCCCCTGGAACGCATTCGGGAACGGATCGCCTCTCCCGCCCTTTACGACAGCGAGGGGCGTCTTTTTCACCTGCGCCTTTCCGCCGAAGCGGAATGGTCGATGCCCGTTCCGCTCGCCGGGATGGGGAAATGGCTGCCCCGTATTGCCGTGGGCATCGAGGACCAGCGCTTCTACTCCCACCCCGGGCTGGACGTTTTTGCCGTCGCGCGGGCCCTGTGGCAGAACGTGACCTCGCGCCGCGTCATCTCGGGGGCGTCGACGATCACCAGCCAGGTGATCCGGCTCTCGATTTCGGAGCGAGAAATGCGGGACGGCGTTCGAGCCCCCGGGCGGCGCAACCTCGCGACCAAGGCGCGGGAGTTCGTTCAGGCTCTGAAGCTGGAGCGCGTCATGGGCAAGGACGAAATTCTGGAGATTTACCTCAATCGCGCCCCCTTTGGCGGAAACATCCGCGGGGTCCAGGCGGCGGCGCTGATTTACTTCGGAAAACCCGCCTCCAGCCTTTCGCCGGGCGAGGCGTCTCTTCTGGTCGGTATGCTGAAAGGGCCATCCCTCTACCGTCCCGACCGGCGCCCCGAAGCGGCGAAAAGACGCAGGGACATGGTCATCCGGCTTCTGGAAAAACGGGGCGTTCTCCGTCCGGGCGAGGCGCGTCTGGCCCTGACGGAGGCCCTTCCCTCTCACTGGATTCAGCCGCCCCGGCGCGCTTTTCATTTCGCGGAGATGCTCCTGAAGGACCGCGCCCTTTCCGGCCGAATCGACACGACGCTGGACCTCGAGGCACAGACGAAGCTGGAGGCGATCATGACCCGGACCGTCGCCGCCCTGCCCGAGTCCGTGACCGCGGCCGCGGGCGTCGTCGACAACAAAACGGGCAACCTGACGGCGTGGGTCGGCAACGCCCGGTTCGGAAAGGGCGGACGGAACGCGTGGGTCGACTGCGGGCAGGCCCTTCGCTCGCCCGGGTCCGCGTTGAAGCCCTTTGCGTACATGGCGGCCTTCGATCAGGGTCTTCTGAGCCCGTCGTCGCTGCTCGCGGACTCCCCTCTCGCCTTTTCCGGCAGGGCGCCGCGCAACTTCGACCTGACGTACAGGGGAGCGGTCAGCGCCCGGGTGGCGCTCGCGGACTCCCTGAACGCCCCGGCGGTCCGCGTTCTGCGCATGGCGGGCCCCGAAAACGTGCTGGGTCTGATGCGGCGTTTCGGGTTCGGGGATTTGCGGGGGAATGCCTCGTTCTACGGCGACTCCCTGATTCTGGGGGGCTGTGAGGTCTCCGTCCTTCAGATGCTCGAGGCCTATACGGCCATCGCCAGCGGGGGCCTCCACCGTCCTCTGACGCTCCTGAAACGCGACGGGGGCGAGGGGAAACCGGCCGCCGCGCGGCTGGGCTCCGCCGCCGCCGCGTGGATGGTCAGCGACATTCTGGACAACACCGGACGCGTGTCGACCCTTGCGCGCGAAGGACTGCAAAGCGAGTGGCACGCCGCTTTCAAGACGGGAACGTCCTACGGTCTGAGGGACGCCTGGACGGCGGCCTGGACGCCGGATTTCACCGTCGTCGTCTGGGTTGGAAACCCCAGCGGCGCGCCGTGGGGGGGGCTCGTCGGCCTGCACGCGGCGGCTCCGGCGGCGCTCTCCGTTTTGAGGGCCGTTTCCCCCATCGCCCGATGGTACTCGCTTCCGCCCGGCCTCGTTCTTCGCGAGGTCTGCGCCCTTTCGGGCCATCCGCCGACCGCGGCCTGCCTTTCGGTGCGCTCTGACTGGAGCATCAGGGGGGTGACGCGTACTCTGCCCTGCAACATTCACGTCATCCGCAACGGAAAAAGCGCGCTGATGTGGCCCTCGGAGCTGGCCAGCCAGGAGACCGCCCAGACCGAAATTCGGAAAGACCCCGTCGTC
This sequence comes from Synergistaceae bacterium, assembly GCA_031273365.1. GTDB lineage: Bacteria > Synergistota > Synergistia > Synergistales > Aminobacteriaceae > JAISSA01. Next base: position 3,434 of record JAISSA010000214.1, on the reverse strand, counting down.
TCCATCGCCTCGCCTCTGGCGGAGGCCGTCTACTACCTCGCCCCGCTGGCGAAGGAGCAGAAAATCCCCCTGCGGGCGGAGGGCGCGCGCGGCAGGGTCTGGTGGTATCTGAACGGCCGGTATATCGGAACGTCTCCTCCATCGGAGACCTTTTTCCACAGTTTCCCGGACGGCCGACACCTCGTCTCGGCATCCGACGCGGAAGGCCGCACCGCAGCCACGCGATTCACGGTGCTCTCGCCGGGCAAATCGCGCCGTAGAAACGAAGAAGACGTTATTCTGAACTGAGAAAAAAAGAAAAAAAGAAAGAAGAAGAAGAACAACAAAAAAAAAGAAAAAAAATTACCGGGGTCAGGGGGCTGAGCCCCCTGCGGGGTGCGGGGCAGAGCCCCGTAGGTCTGCTTAGACAGGTAATTATCTCACGCAAGTAATTGGGGGCGATGCAGCAAAATGGATGTTTTTGACGGTATCGAAATTGCGGGGACAGCACTGCCAAATCGTTTTGTACGATCCGCGACCTGGGAGGGCATGGCGACGGAAGAGGGGGCCGTGACGCCGGAACTGACGCAGTTGATGAAAGCTCTGGCCGAAGGAGGGACGGGCCTTCTGATAACGAGCCACGCTTACGTCCGAAAAGATGGACAGGCCAGTCTGCGACAGGTGGCCATTGACGACGATGTTCTGCTTCCGGGGCTGCGTGGGATGTGTGACGCGGCGCACGGGGCGGGAACGAAAATCTTCGCGCAACTCGCCCACGCGGGAGTGAACGCCAATTCTGCGCTCTCCGGACGGGAGCCTCTGGGGCCGACGGAAACGCAAAACGCTCTGGGGACAAAGGTCCGTGAAATGACCGAGGAAGATATCGCTCTTCTGACGGAGAGCTTCGCGGACGCCGCCCGCCGGGCCGTGAAGGCCGGCTTCGACGGCGTGCAGATTCACGCCGCTCACGCGTACTGTCTCGGGGAATTTCTCTCCCCCTTTTACAACAGGCGGACGGACGTCTACGGCGGCAGCGTCGAAAATCGCGCCCGTGCGCTGATCGAAGTTTACAGGGCCGTGCGTAAGGTCACGGGCAGCGGATATCCCGTTGTGGCGAAAATCAACTCCGAGGATTTCATCGATGGGGGACTGACGCCGTCCATGATGGTCGAGACGGCGCTCATCATGGAAAGCGAGGGGTTTGACGCGGTGGAAGTGAGCGGAGGCGGGGGGCCGATAGCCCGTTATTCATCGCATCGCCTCAGATCTCAGGCGCCCGACGGAGAAGTTTACTACCGGGACGCGGCCCGCCTGTACAGGACTCGCGTCAAAAAGATGCCGCTCATGCTGGTGGGGGGCATTCGTTCCCTCGAAACCGCGCGGGAGATCGTGCGGGAGGGTTTGGCCGACATGATCGCGATCAGCCGGCCTCTGATCTGCGAGCCCGATCTGGTCAGGCGCTGGGCGTCGGGAAACACGCGTCGTTCCCCCTGCGTCTCCTGCGAAAGATGCCTGGAAATGGCGGCTGAAGGCAGGGGCCTGAGGTGCGCCCTGAATGAAGGCGCAGACAGCGCCGCGAAGGAGTGAGAGAGGGGCGTGGGAACACGTTCCCCTGCCCCCCGGGCTTGAACGTTTATCATTTTTTCTGAGCTCGGGGCACATTGTTTAGAATATAGTCGTAACAGTTATCGTCTGGACTGTCGGGGACTATATTCATCCATGGAGTCGTCACTCCCTCTGTTTTTAAAATATTTCTTTCCTTATTTCTGTATACAACGGAATACAAACGAATTTTTCTTGCGTAAACGTCTATTTCTGACACGACGTCGATGAAGGCGATGTCATCATTTTTTAACTGCGGGACCCGGGAGGAGGGCGCTCTCATAAGCGCTGCGAATTTCACGAAGCGTCCTCTTTGTTTTATGGAGTGTTTATCGATATAAAGCTGGTTCCCGTTGCTTTCCCCCAGATAAGCGTAACGCTCTGCGCCGGATCGAGCGTTTTGTGCCGGTTCGGGAGGCGTTGGAATCGCGGATCGACGGGATGGGTTTTGGGATTGAGAAAAGGAGGAGGCATCTCCGTTTTGAGCGATAAATAATCTTATAACAGGTGCCGGCACGGCAAAATTGATATTTTGAGCAGATGTATGGCTCGCTCTTACCATCCCCACGACTTCGCCATTCATATTTAAAACAGGACCTCCACTCGATCCCGGGGATATGGGGCAGGAGATTTGGAGGCCATTTTTTCTCACCTGTGAAACCAGACCGTCAGAAATGGTTTTTTCGTATCCCAGAGGCGCTCCTAAAGCATATATCGCCGTCCCTGTCGGAGGAATCTCGGAAGCCAGCGTCAGAACTCTGTATTCGAACCCCGGGGTATCCGTAGACAACAGGGCAATATCCTGATTTTGATCGTAAGCACGAAGCCGGGCCGGATAAAAGTTCCCCGTTTCAGTCCGGATTCTAAGGTTTTTCTTATTTCTGACAACATGATAATTGGTTACGATATCTCCTTTTGGAGTTACAAAAAAGCCGCTTCCCTGCCTTTTTTCAGCGTAAATAACGACGACGCCCGGCAATGTCTTCCGGGCAAGAGCAGAAACATCCTGAGTTGCCCATGCTGTCCCGCATTGAAGTAATATCATTAAAACCAACACCAGACGTTTCATGCTTCACCTCATCTTTTCCGGTCTCTGAACGAGCCCCATGCCTTGCCCGACATCGATGTCGAACAGGACACCTGCTGTAAACGTTCAAGCTCCGGGAGGCAGGGGAACGTGTCCCTGCGCCCGTTCGCCCCCGGGGCTCAGAGGCTGCCCCTTCCTCAGATATTATAACCTCTGCCTCACATTTCGGGCCAATGTCCACAACTTAAGCAAAAACCACGGGACGAAATTTGCTCACCGAACCTGCAGGAATGCGGAAGAACCGACCATGGAGGCTTTTAGCCAGGATCGGTTAGTCACAAACATTTCAAAGTTTCAGCTCACACGCCCCTGAGGGCGTGAACGGCGGATATTATCCTGCTATAATCTTCCTCAGGAGAGGCGTCCGGAATATTGGACGAAGCTGCCAGGGGTTCTCCCCTCGAAAGGGGGTGAGAGCGTGGAGGAAAAAATAAAGCTAGTAGTCGCCGTCATCCAGCTTCTACTAGCCATCGCCGAACTGATTCGGCTCATCAAAACGCTGTAGACCACTCCGTAGGGCGTAAGTCCGGGTGAGGGTCACACCCCTCATCAGGCAGCCCGGAAACAACCGCCTGACCTCTCCCAGGCGGATATTCCCTTCGCCTATTATATCACCTTACGCCCCTGAGGGCGTGAACCACCCAAAAAGGCGTCGAAAGTCCGGGGGCGCGACGATTCTCATGTCAGCAGCCTCAGGCTCTCTCCGCCGCAGTACGGGGGAGGGGGCTCAAGAAGGTCTTCAGGAAGGACGAATTTTTGCGACTTT
>JAISSA010000168.1 GCA_031273365.1 Synergistaceae bacterium | reverse complement strand
GCGCTCATGATCGTCGTCGCGATATGCCTTTGTACCGGCGACATTTCGCCGCTTTTTTCCACAATCAGCTCCCGAATGTCCAAAAGGACCTCCTCCGGCGCGTGTTTTGCCTGTTCTGCATGTCCATTCAGTCGGCGCTTTCCTGAAGCAGCGCGTTTACCGCCTCGTCCAGCGTGTCGAAGTGCGGTTCGTGTTTCAGAATCGGGCCGATCGCCACGAAACCGCCTTTTCCGAAGTTCAGCCAGGCCTCTCTGTCGCTGGCCGTGTCCCCGAAGAAAAGGGGGCTGGACGCCCCGGCGCGGGCGCACAGGAGTTCGAGCCCCCTGGGCGAGGGTTTCAGGATCCCGTCGCCGGAACAGATCAGCATTTCCCGCGGGAAGCCGCTCCATCCGAGATGTCGCCACGCCAGCTCCATCTCGGTCGGCGAGCGTCCCGTGTAAATTCCGACGGGCAGGCCCAGCTCGCTCCACTGCCGCGACAAACCTGGCTTTTCCATCTTCCAGCAGCCCTCGCCGGGGATTTTATGGCGGCCGGGGCCCATGAGGCGACGGTACATTTCTCCGCCGTAGTAGATTTCCTCGAAGATCGTTCGAACCTCCGCCACGGACAGGCGATGAGGCCGCCGGTCCGTGAGAGCTTTCACCGTCGAGTCCTCCGTCGCACCGGGAGGCACGGCGTCGATGAACTCCTTCCAGCCCGCGAGCGAGGGAAACGCCGCCCTCATGCTCCTGTCGCCCGATCGATCCATATGCTCTTCCATGCAGGACAGGAGCATCCACGTCACGAGAGAATCGTCGTTGAAGGCCGGGTGCGCCTTGCACAGGTTGAAGTGGTCGGGGGTGTAGTCTCCGCCGTCGACCTCGCCTCCGTATATATTTTTCCAGCACCAGCGCACCGTCTCGGCCGTCGTCGCCACGAACGAGTCGCAGGTGTCGATCAGCACTCCGTCGACGTCAAAGATCAGAAGATCCGTCGTCGATCGCATCATGTTCTTCATCTTTCATCCCTGCCTTCATCTCTGCCTTCATCTCTGCCTTCGCAATATCCGGACTTTCCTCCGGGTCAATATAAAACAGGGGCATCCACCTTCTCCACAGGTAAAGCGCGACCCCTCCGCACAGGGTTCCCAGGCTCAGTCCCCACACGATGTAATCCGGACGTCCCCGGCCGAACGAGTAACCGGCGTATCCGGCCAGAGCGTATCCGTAAAGAATGACGCAGCCCATGGACAGCGTCAGAATAAACAGCCTCATGATCCATACCTCCTTTCGCGGAGACCCGCAGGAATGACAACAGGGATGATAACATAGTGAGCGTTCAGGATCAGCCGTGCCACAACAAAACGGGCGGAGCGGATAATATTGTCGGGTGTTATTTCGAAGTTAAGGGAGATGTTCTGATGACCGGCGGAGTTCCGATACTGGACCTGAAGAGGCAGTACAGGGGGATACGGGAGGAAATACGGGAGGCTGTGGAGCGGGTGTTCGAGTCCCAGGCCTTCATTTTGGGCGCGGAGGTTCGGGCGTTCGAGGAGCACGTCGAACGCTACCTCGAAAAGGGCGTCGCCGTCGGCTGCGCCTCGGGGACGGATGCGATTCTTCTGGCCCTGATGGCCCTCGACGTCGGGCCGGGCGACGAGGTCCTGACGACCCCCTACAGCTTTTTTGCCACGGCGAGCTGTATTGTGCGGGCTGGAGCGAAGCCCGTCTTTGCGGATATCGACCCCTCGACGTACAACATCGATCTGGAGGACGCCGCCGCGAAGATCACGCCCGGGACAAAGGCCTTCCTGCCCGTCCACCTGTTCGGCCAGATGGTCCCGCTCGAGCGGATAGCGCCTCTTTGCAGGGAAAGGGGCGTTGCGATCGTCGAGGACGCCGCGCAGGCGTTCGGCTCCTGGAGGAGGATCGATGAAGAGATCGTCCGTGCCGGGGTGCTGGGAGACGTCGGGTGCTACTCCTTTTTCCCGACGAAAAACCTCGGGGCCGCCGGAGACGCGGGAATGGTCGTCGCACTCGACCCCGCGAGGGGGGAGCGCCTGAAAAAATTGCGCGTCCATGGGGCCGGGACGACCTACATCCACGAGGAAGTCGGCCTGAACAGCCGACTCGACGCGATACAGGCCGCCGTACTGGACGTGAAGCTTCGCCATCTCGAGGAGTGGAACGCCGAGCGCAGAATAATCGCCGATCGATATCGCATGTTTTTTAATATGAAGAAACTGGAAGGCGTTGTGAAACTCCCCGTCGAGCTGGAGGGGAACCATCATATCTATCACCAGTACGTCATTCGCGTGCCGCGCCGTGACGAGCTGATGGCGTACCTCGAGAAGCGGGGCCTGAGCACGCGGGTCTACTATCCCTTGTCGCTGCACCTGCAGCGCTGTTTCGCTTTTTTGGGATACAGGCCCGGCGATTTCCCGGAGTCGGAACGTCTTTCGGAGGAGTCCCTCGCCCTGCCGATCTTCGGAGGCCTGTCGCCCGAAGAACAGGAGCGCCTTGTGGACGCCGCGGGAGATTTTTATGGAGGATGAGCTTTTAAATGCATGGATATTTTTGACTAATGTTGACCAATATGACCTTGATTAATGCCGATTGCATTTTCCTGCTGCTCCGTTATACTTTGAAAAAACTGGTGAAAAATCGACGACATTGAGGAGGTGGTGAGTTTTTATGTTTCCATTTTTCGACCGAACGATGCTTTTATTGATTCCCGCGCTGCTCTTTGCGGGATGGGCTCAGTTGAAGGTAAAGTCCACTTTTGCAAAATACAGCAACGTAAGGTCCCGACGCGGGGTGACGGCCGATCAGGTCGCCCGAAAGCTGCTCGATCATTTCAGACTGAATTCCGTGCCGGTCAACCGTGTGGGGGGGCAGTTGACGGACCACTACGATCCGCGCAACAGAACGCTCAGTCTCTCGGACTCCGTCTACGGCAACTCGAGCATCGCGGCGATCGGCGTCGCGGCGCACGAGGTCGGTCATGCGATACAGCACGATGCGGGTTACGCGCCACTGGCGATTCGCAACAATATCGTTCCGGTCGTTTCCCTGGTTTCGGGCGGGGCCTTTCCTCTGTTTTTCCTGGGTTTTTTCGTGCAGAGCGCTTCGCTGATGAACCTGGGGATCCTGCTCTTTCTGGGCGTGGTGGTTTTCCATCTCGTGACGCTGCCCGTCGAGTACAACGCCAGTTCGCGGGCGATCGCCATTCTGGGGCAGACGGGAGAACTGAGTTCCGATGAACTGCAGGGAGCGGGCAAAGTGCTGAACGCGGCGGCGTGGACGTACGTCGCGGCGACCCTGATGGCCGTCATGCAGGTGATCCGCCTGCTGGCCCTCAGAAATTCCCGGAGCAGATAGCGGCTGCCCAATGTCCACAACACCCGGGAAAAATTACAGGAAAAATTAACGGGGTCAGGGGACTGCGTCCCCTGCGGGGCATGGGGCAGAGCCCCATGTTTTTGGCTTATGTTTTTGACATCGAGTGGCTGCCGTTCAATTTCGAATCGTTCAGGGAAGATGCGAGACGACGGAGTGCCTGCCAGGCAGGTGCTCCATTTTTTTATATTGAGGTTTTTTAATATTGATTTAAAGGAGGAAACCATTGCGCGGTATTGAAGGAGCACTTTTTGCCCTGCGGGGCGTGAGGGAGGGGAAGACGGCCGCCGAAACGCTGCGGACGCTGGGAAGCAGGCTTCCCGTGAAGGAGCTTTCGCTGGCGTCATCCCTCGTTTATATGGCGTTGCGGCGTGAGGCCGCGTGGAGACGGATTTTTACCTCGCGCCTGAGGAAGGGCCGTTCCGACAATTCCCGGGATATGGCCCCTCTGGTCTCGGATTGCCTTTTGCTGGGGACGGCGGGGCTGCTGGAGCTTCGTCATTTTGCCGGCGGCGTTCTTGTCAACGGCCTTCTGGAGGCTCTGAAGGACGGAGGACAGGCGAAAGCCGTGCCTCTGGTGAACGCAATCCTCCATTACGTCAGCGAACACGGCGGGGAGGAGATGGAAAAACTGCGGCGCAGTCCCAACCTCGAAGATCGTGCCCTGTGGGCGGGCATCCCCGTATGGTCTTTGCCAGCCTGGAAAAAAAGCTGGACCGCCGCGGATCTGAACGAACTGTTCGATCTGATGCGGATCGCGCCCTGCGCGTCACTGCGCACGTCCCCGGGGGAGAGGGAGGGGATGCTGGCGACGCTCGCGGCAAATGGAGTGGAGGCGGCCCCTTCCGAGCTCTTCCCCGACTCCGTTCGCCTTGCGTCCACGATCCTGCCGACGCTTGTCCCCGGCTTCTCACAGGGAAGGGCGACGGTCCAGACGGAGGGTTCCATGCTGGCGGCCTCGCTGGTGAAGGAATTCTGGCGCGGGGGGCTTATTGTGGACATGTGTTCGGGGCGGGGCGTCAAAGCCGCCCAGATCGCCCAGTCCCTGCCGGATTCCCGCGTCGAGTGCTGGGAGCTGTCCTCCGGAAGGCACCTTGCCGCGGTCGGGGAGATGAATCGCCTGGGGGTGGCTTCGAGGGTTGCGCTGCGCGTCGGTGACGCCCTGACGCTCTCGCCCTCGGAGAAGCCGACGCTCGTGTTCCTCGACGCTCCCTGTTCGGGAAGCGGAACGTGGAACCGCAAGCCGGAGTCCAAGTGGAAGCTGAACTGGATGAAACTGGATAAAATCTGCGAGTCTCAGTCGGCTTTGCTTCGCAGGGCATTAACTCTGACCGGGGCTGGTGGTATTATAATCTACGTGACCTGCAGTCTTCTTCGTCAGGAAAACGAAAACATCGTGGCCTCGGTTCTGTCGGAGCACCCGGACTGCGTCGTTCTGGACGTTCCCTGGAGGGGAAATCACCTGCGCCGGGGCCGTCCGTGGGGCGTCTATATATGGCCGAATCAGCCGTGGCTGGATGGTTTTTATGTATCTGTCATTATGAAAAGAGCGGAGGCCTGAGTCGGTATGGGTAAATTATTCCGGTGGACTCTTCTGTTTGTTGTTCTGGTGATCTTCGCGTCGGGGGCTGTGGCGGTTTATACCGTGTTTTTCAGCACTGTCGACGACGTAACGATGCCCGCTCTGCGCGATATGTCGCTCATCGACGCCGTCGCGGCCGTCGAGCGCCTCGGGCTTGTCGCGAAAGCCACGCAGGTCGCCTCTACGCTGCCGCAGGGGCGCGTTCTGGTGCAGTCTCCGGAGGCGGGCGTCAGGGTGCGCAGGGACAGAGTCGTCATCCTGCAAGTCAGTCAGGGCGGCTCCCGGCGACCCGTCCCCGACGTGCGCAACCTCGATGTCATACGCGCGCAGGACGCTATCCGGGGGCAGGGATTCGAGATCGGCGACGTCATTCGGATCAAAGACGACTCCCAGCCCGCCGGCACCGTTATCGCGCAGAGCCCCGCGTCGCCGGCGGATATCCCCACGGACTCGAAAATCGACCTTCTCGTCAACCAGGGGGGCGAAAGCAGGGTTGTCGTGCCCGATGTGGCCCGAATGACGGAGCGTCAGGCCCGTGCTCTCCTTGCGTCCAACAACCTGAAGGTCATCAGGGTGGATTACGTCTATACCCCCAACGAAGCGGACGGTGCCGTCACCGGGACGCGCCCCGCGGCCGGCGCCACAGCCCGGGCGGGTGACGGCGTGCTGCTGAAGCTGGCGACGTCGAAGCGGCCGGGAGCGCCCGAGACGCCGAAGCCCGCCGCGGCCGCTGCCCCGGAGAGCCCGCTCGCGGCCGGGGAAAGGGCGTCTTCGCAGGTTGTCGTGAGAATCCCCGGACAGGAAGATATCGTCATCAGCGATCCGCCCGGTGCCGCCCCCCAGGCCCCTCAGGCCCGGACGGCGGACCTCAGCGTAAGCGCGTTCCAGGGCCCGCAGGTCATTCAAAACCCGACGACCCTGAGGGACCCTGCGGTCTCTACGGCTTCTTCCGCTGTGGTCGCCGCGGCCTCTTCCGGTGCGGCCGGCACGGGCGTCGCCGCGACTCCGGCCCCGGCTCGACAGGCAAACCTGCAGCCCGGCGGCAAGGTGGCGCACATTCGTTACCAGGTGCCGCCTCTGGCGCGTCCCCTGCTGCTTAAAATAGAGGTGGTGGACCCCACGGGGACCAGAGTGCTGTTGAATCGCGACGCCCGAAGCGGCGAGTACGTGTCGCTCGACGCGTCCTATTCGAAGGAGTGCGCCGTGACCATTTATCTCGGCGGGGAGTTTGTCTGGCAGGACAAATACATGTAATATCGGCGCAATACAGGGTCGAACCATAAAGAGGCTGCGGGGGATGGATATGCTGGAATCGGGCTGTGACGACACGGATATGAGGAGAACGGTTCTGTTCGCGCCTTCCATTCTGGGGGCAGATCCGTTGAATGTGGGGGGTGCGGTGGACTCTCTGTCGGGAAGATTCGACTGGCTTCATCTTGACGTCATGGATGGTCGTTTCGTTCAAAACATCTCGTTCGGTCCCGCGATGGTCGAGGCGCTGCGCAAAAGATACAGAGACGCGTTTCTGGACGTCCACCTGATGGTGGACAGACTGGACGTTCTTCTGCCTGCCTTCGTGAGCGCGGGCGCCTCTCAGATCACGATTCATGCCGAGGTGGAGCCGCAGCTGCTCCACAGCCGCCTGACCCGGCTTCGTCAGGCGGGGGTCAGGGCCGGCGTCGCCCTCGCTCCGCCCACTCCGGTGGAGCAGGTCCGTTTTGTGCTGGACGTCGTGGACGTCGTGCTGCTGATGTCCGTGACGCCCGGCTTCGGGGGACAGACCCTGATCGGGAGCGTCCTCGAAAAGGAGCGGGATCTTGTCCGCCTGCGAGCGGTGGAAAATTATAATTACCTGACGGAGATGGACGGCGGAATCAATCGGGACAGCCTGGCCTCCGTGGTCGCTGCCGGTTGCGATGCAGTGGTCATGGGCAGCGCCGTTTTCAACAGCCCCGACCCCGCCCGTTATCTCGAAGAATCGAGAATTATAGCTAAGGAGGCTCTTGTCGATGCCCGCTGCTGATCGAGACGAAGCTCTGAGGGAGCTTGGACGCATGGCCAGGGACAGACGCGAAAGCGCCAATTGTACTCTGGAGGATATTTTTGAAAGGACCCGTGTGCGCATCGAGTTTCTGCGAGGCATAGAAGAAGGGGATTATCAGGGGTTTCCCGATCTGGTGTACATCAAGGGCTTTGTGCGCACCTATCTGAGCGTCATCAACGCCGAAGACCTGAAGGATGAGTTCATATCGTGGCTGAACAGAGAATCTCGAAAGGAGCAGCGCCTGCTGCCGACAAACGTGCTGGGAGACAGCACCTTTCCGACGAAGGGCTTCAGGCAGGCGTCCCGTTTCTGGTTGTTCGCCCTCCTGATACTGATCCTGGCCGGGACGGGCGTGTACGTCTGGTATTCCTGGGAAAACAACAATCCCTTCAGCTCCTTTCCCCCCGTGAGGGCCTCGGAACCGGGCGGGGCCGTTCCCGGAGGGAACGCCGCTTCCGGCGACGGGACGCCGACGAATATGTCCCTCTCGCGCGACGTGTTCCTTTCCATTCTCCCGCCTCCCGTGTCCGCCGAACCGGAGCCCGAGCCGGTGAAGCCCTCCATTGTCTTTCGGGCCGTTCGGGGCGAGGCGTGGATGAAGGTGACGGTCGACGATAAGGTCCTTTTCAGCAGGACGCTGAGGGCCGGATCGGAGGTTTCCTGGGACCTCACCGCGGAGGCGAGGGTGGTCTATGGCCGCACGAACGTGGTGGAGGTCATTCTGAACGGAAAGAACCTGGGCGTGGCCAATCCGCGGGGCTCCAGAGCGTCGGAGACGTACCTGTACAACCCGGACGGAACCTACAGGAAAGCGGCGCCGTAGCAACGGACAGGAAGGACGCAGCGGAGAGATTGAACATATTTTTTATCAGTATGGGATGCGCCAAAAACAGCGTGGACAGCGAACACCTCATCGGGATGCTGGAGGCGTGCGGTCACAGGATCGTCGACGACGCGGGCGCGGCGCAGGTCGGCCTGATCAATACCTGCGCTTTTATTCAGGACGCGGTGAGGGAAAACGTCGACGCCATCCTCGATCTCGAGCTTCTGAAGGAGCGGGGGCAACTCGAAAAGATAATCGTGGCGGGCTGCATCGTCAATCGTTACGAGGCCGAACTGCGCCGGGAGCTGCCCCTGGTCGACCTGTGGGCCGGGGCGGAGAACTGGGACAGGATCGTCGCCTTTCTGGGCGGCGCGGAGGCGCAAAACGCGACGAACTGCTTTTCTCCGAGCTTTCCTCCGGGCTTTCCTCCAATGGGGGGCGCGCCCCGGGGGCTGTTGCCGGACAACAGGCCATGGTCCCGTTTTCTGAAGGTGGGCGAGGGGTGCGACACCTTTTGTTCGTACTGCACGATCCCCCTTATTCGCGGACGATTGCGCAGCGTCCCCGTTCCCGCGCTGGTGGACGAAGCGCGCGCCCTCTGCGCGGCAGGCGCGCGGGAGCTCTGCCTTGTGGGACAGGATCTGACGGCATACGGCAGGGATGTCTGCGGGACGCCCCAGATCAGGGAGCTGCTGACGGCCCTGGACGAGGCGCTGCCGACAGGGACGTGGCTCCGCCTGCTCTACCTGCACCCCGAGCGCGTTACGCGCGGGTTTCTGGATTTCCTGGCGGGGACGGAAAAAGTTCTTCCTTATTTAGATATTCCCATACAGCACATCGACGATTCCATTCTCGTCGCCATGAACCGCGCTCCCGCGGGAGCGCATATCCGGGAGATCTTCCGGTGCGCGCGCGACAGAAACCCCCTGTTCGCCCTTCGAACGACGATCATGGTGGGCTTTCCCGGCGAGACGGAGGAGCAGTTCGAACGTGTTCTCGAATTTCTGGAGGAGGCGGAGATCGACCGCGTCGGAGCATTTGTGTACTCGCCCGAGGAGGGAACGAAAGCCGCGCTGCTGCCGAACCAGGTTCCGGACGAGGTCAGAGAGGAACGCTATAACCGGCTGATGAGCCTGCAGGCGGAGATTTCACGCGAACGCAACGCGTTCTTCGTGGGGAAAAAACTGCGGGTTCTGATCGAGGAGATCGACCTGGAGGGGAATTCAGCCTGGGGACGCTCCTGGCGGGATGCGCCGGAGGTCGACGGGATGGTCTGCGTCGAGGGCGCCGACCTGATTCCCGGCTCGATGGTGGAGGTCGAGATCACGGACGCCGCCGAATACGACCTGTTCGGCAGAAGGGCCCTGCCGTAAAACCGACGGCTCTTTTTCGGCGCTCTCCCCAGGCCTCGGACATTGATTTTTGTGGAACAGGGCTGTTCGCTTAAAAGTACCCGTTACCACATACGCCTGATGTGAAAACATCCGATCGGGGGTTCCAGGGGGGTCAGCGAGGCCCAGGGCCGAGCGAGCGCGGGAACACGTTCCCCCGTCCCCATGGGCTTGAATGGTTTTCGCTAAAATTTTGCGTGAAGGCGGGGGCGTGCGGGACGAATCCTGTACGCCCTTTTTGTATGGCAATATTGAAAATGGAGGGAAATTTTATGGGGGAAGAACGAAATTCTGCCGTGTTGATCGCCGTGGGAGATGAGCTTTTGAGCGGAATCCGGCGCGAGGGAAACTGCGCCTCGCTGGCCTGGCGTCTGCATGACGCCGGGTGGCGGGTGGAGCGCATGGAGGTGATTCCCGACGAGCTGCCCGATATCGTCGACGCGCTGTCGCGCTGGGTGGGAAAGGTCGGACTGCTGGTTCTTTCGGGAGGACTGGGGCCCACGCACGATGACAAAACGCGCGCGGCCCTGGCGAAATATCTGGGCTGCGGCCTTGCGGTCGACGACGCGCTGTACGATCGCGTCCTCTCGCGCTATGAGGGCGCGCGCAGAGAGCGTCTCGAACGTTCCCGGCCCCTCCAGGGGGCGGTGCCCTGCGCCGCTCGGGGCGTTTACAACCCTGCGGGTTCGGCGCTCGGGATTTATTTCGAACGGGAAGGAACGAAGGTGTGGAGTTTCCCCGGCGTTCCCTTCGAGTTCGAGGCGATGACAAAACAGGAGCTCCTGCCTCTGCTGCCTCCCGCCCGCGGGTGGGAATCCGTCGGGATCGTCGGGGTCCCGGAAAGCCTGGTGGTCGAGCGGGCGCCGGAAATTATCGCGGACGAGCGCCTGCATATTTCGGTTCTCCCCTCCTTCGAGCTGGTCGAGCTCGTGATCCGTGGCGAGACGGAACATGCGGCGTCGGCGGCGAACGCGGTACGCGAGCGCTTTGCGGCCGACGCGCTTCCGCGGGGCTGCGTCACCCTGCCCCAGGCCATACTGGAGACGGGGCGCAACAGAGGGCTGACGGTCTCCTGCGCAGAGTCCTGCACCGGAGGCCTCGTTGGCGCGTCCATGACCGACGTCCCCGGAAGTTCGGCCGTGTTTACGGGCAGCGCGGTGGTCTACGACAACGAGGCCAAGAAAAAAGTGCTGGGCGTCTCCCCGCTCGTCCTGGAACTTCATGGAGCGGTCAGCGCGGAGTGCGCCACGGATATGGCCAGAGGGGCGCTCGAACTTTACGGGACGTCCGTCGCGGTCGCGGTTACGGGAATCGCGGGCCCCGAGGGAGGCAGCGGGGAAAAACCCGTCGGCACGGTGTGGTTTGCCCTGGCCTCGCGGGTCGGGGGCGCAGTGACGAGCGACGCCTTTCTCCGGACTCTGGAGGGAGGACGGGATCTCATTCGGGAACGCGCCGTCCGGGTGGCGCTTTCAGCAGTATGGCGGCGAATGTGTGCGTTGTAATTTCTTGACTTCTGCACGCCTCTGTCGGATACTTCTTTCGGGTTCTTCCTGCGGGTTTTCGAAAATCAGTGGGTTTGGTTCGAGTCGGGTGGGCGAGCAATCCAATGTCAACAGGAACCGAGAAAAATTAACGGGGTCAGGGGACTCGTCCCCTGCGGGGTTTTTGTCGGGGGGCAGAGCCCCGCGGTTTGGGCTTAACCTGTTGACGTTGGCGGGCAATCTCCTGAGCTCGATGGATTTGAATCAATGGATTTAAATTCGGGTAGATTTGAATCGGATGAATTTGAATCGGATGAAGAGGAGTGAGTTCTCCGTTGGCCAGAAAAAAAATGCCGCAAACCAGGGAAGAGATGCTGGAACAGACGATCGAGGACATTCGCGGCAAATTTGGCGATGGATCCATTATGCGACTGGGGGAAACCGTCAAGAGCACTGTGGAGGTCATCCCATCCGGCATTTTGCCGTTGGACGTGGCGTTGGGCATTGGCGGATTTCCAAAGGGACGCATCATCGAGATATTCGGCCCGGAGGGTTCGGGCAAGACGACGGTTGCGCTTTACGCAATCGCTGAGGCGCAGAAGGCGGGGGGGACGGCCGCGTTCATCGACGCGGAACACGCGCTCGACCCCCGTCTGGCCGCCACTCTGGGCGTGAATATCGAGTCGCTGTATCTGGCTCAGCCCGACAGCGGCGAACAGGCGCTCTACGTTCTGGACGCCCTGGTGCGCAGCGGCTCCGTGGAAATTGTGGTCGTCGACTCCGTGGCGGCTCTGACGCCTCAGGCCGAAATCGACGGCAGGATCGGCGAAAGCCAGATGGGACTGCAGGCGCGCCTGATGTCCTACGCGCTGCGTCGTCTGACCTCGATCGTTTCGAAAACCAACTGTTGCGTCGTCTTCATCAACCAGCTCCGCGCCCTGATCTCCACGGGGTACAGTCAGGGGCCGAGCGAGACGACAACAGGCGGACGGGCGCTGAAGTTCTACTCCTCCGTGCGTCTGGAGGTCAGGCGGGGAAAGAAACTCGACAGGGGCGACGAGACGATCGGGCACGAGTTATATATGAAAGTCGTCAAAAATAAGCTGGCGCCTCCTTTTCGGACGGCTCATTCCAGCCTGATCTATGGGAAGGGCATCCCGATGGGCGTTGCGGTCGTGGATATGGCGGTGGATTACGAGGTCATCAAACGCAAGGGCTCCTGGCTGGCCTATAAAGGAGAAACCCTGGCGCAGGGCAAGGAAGCGGCCGCCCAGCTGATCGAAAAAAATCCGGAGCTGCAACAGGAAATTGTGGCGGAGATCATGGCCGCCGTAGGCAAAGGAATCGGTTTCATCCATCCCGTTGCCGAACTCGACGGAGAAAAGGCGGAGGCGAACATGGCCGATCCTCTCGGAAACATCCCTCTCGACGCGGAGGAGGGAATTCTGGACCTCTCGGACGACGATAAATAACGACGGCCGGGATCTCCGTTCTTTCATCAAATTTTCGGAAAACAGGGACAAAAACCCGGAGCTGAGCGGCTTCTGCCTCCGGTCTTTCGGATATTTACGAAAAATCGTTTTAAAAATCGTTTTGGGGGCTTTACAAATCGGAAAGATTGAAGTAATATATCCAATGCTCCGTCCTGAGGGAGCGGCAAAGGCAATCTCAGGGGAATTGAAAAGTCCCGGAGTTTTTAGTATGGGATTCGTACCTTGACAAATTTACAGGCGAGCCAAAAGAGGCAAAGAAGCAGAAGCAGGAAAACGCCGAAGCGGAGCTGGAAGCGAGGAGACCTTTGTTCGCAGGGGTCTGCCGGGCGAAAGGCGACGTGAGGTCGGGGCCTTCGGAGCGGAGACGCGAAGAAGGCAGAAAGTCAACAAAGAATGAGCTGAGAGTTTGATCCTGGCTCAGGACGAACGCTGGCGGCGTGCTTAACACATGCAAGTTGTACGCTGTATTTTTCGAAGTGGAGACACGGAGGGA
>JAISSA010000087.1 GCA_031273365.1 Synergistaceae bacterium | reverse complement strand
GCGATCTCGCGCGCCGCCCAAACGGCCGCGCCGGCGGATATTCCGACGAGTACGCCCTCCTGACGGGCCACGTCCCGTGCCGTCGTGAACGCGTCTTCGTTGGTGACGCGCACGATTTCGTCGAGCAGAGAGCGGTTCAGCACTTTGGGCACGAACCCCGCGCCGATGCCCTGTATGCGGTGCGGCCCCGGCTGCCCGCCGGAAAGCACGGGGGAGGCGTCCGGCTCGACGGCGACGATTCGAACGTCGCTTTTGCGGGCCCTGAGCACCTCCCCCACCCCGGTGATGGTCCCGCCTGTCCCCACGCCCGCCACAAATACGTCCACACGGCCGCGCGTGTCGCGCCATATTTCCTCCGCGGTGGTCTCCCGGTGCGCCTGCGGGTTGGCGGGGTTATCGAACTGCAAGGGCATGAAGCTGCCCGCGATCTGTCCTGTGAGCTCGCGCGCCTTTTTGACCGCGCCGTTCATGCCCTCGCTGCCCGAGGTCAGCACCAGGTCCGCGCCGAGCATTCGCACCAGCCTGCGGCGCTCGATGGACATCGTCTCGGGCATGGTCAGGATCAACCTGTAGCCGCGGGAAGCACAGGCGAAGGCCAGACCGATTCCCGTGTTGCCGCTGGTGGGCTCGATCACGACGCCGCCGGGCAGGAGCTTCCCCTCGCGCTCGGCGGCCGTGAGCATGGCCGCGCCTATGCGGCACTTGACGCTGGCAAGCGGGTTGAAGGACTCCACCTTGCCCAGAATGACGCCCGGAAGCCCCGCGCCGATCTTTCCCAGCCGCACGAGGGGCGTAGCGCCGATGGCCTCCGTGATGTTTTCGTAAATTCCCGGTCGGAACCCGCCCGTTTCATGCGCGTCATGCTCGATCGCGTCCGGGCTGCCCGCGTTTTTCTGTTTTGTCATATCGAATACTCGCTTTCATGGTCGATATCGTATTTGAACAGCGCCTCGATGCGCCGTTTGAACGCCAGCAGCTCCGGATCGCTGCGTCGGCGCGGGCGCGGCGCGGAAATCACGAACCTGTTGCGCACGGAGCCGGGCTGCGGCGAGAAGATCACGACCTCGTCGGAAAGGTAGAGCGCCTCGTCCGTGTCGTGGGTCACCAGCACAACCGTGATGCCGGTTTCCCGCCACAGGCGCAGAAGGTCATCCTGCAGGCGCTCCCGCGTGATCGTGTCCACCGCGGCAAAGGGCTCGTCCATCAGAATGATTCTGGGCCCCACCGCAAGGGCGCGCGCCAGAGCCAGGCGCTGCCGCATACCGCCCGAGAGCTGCGACGGGTATTTGCCCAGCGAATCGCCGAGCCCCGCCTTTTTCAGGAACGCGACGGCGCGCTCCTCCCGCTCTTCTCGGGGCATCCGGCGCAGCGAAAGGGGAAATGTCACGTTCTGCAGCACCGTTTTCCATGGGAAAATGGCGTAGTCCTGAAATATCATGGCGATGTCATGTTTGGGCCTGTTTTTGAACATGCCGTTGGCGAGCGGGGAGAGAAACTGGTATTTGCGTCGGTAGGCCTCCATTTCACTGCGCGTCGCCGGCAGCGGTTCGAGCACCTGCACCCCGTCGATGTAAACCGAGCCCTCCGTAGGGGCCTGCAGACCCGCCAGAATCTCGAGAAAAGTGGATTTTCCACAGCCCGAGGGGCCCAAAATGCTCACGATTTTGCCGTCCGGTATTTTGAGCGACACGGAAAGTACCGCCGTCAGGCCCTCGGCGGTACGGTCTTCATTGATGATGGAGAAAAATTTGCTGATGCCGCGCGCTTCGATCATTTTCGCTCTCCTGTTTTTCTGTCGATGTCAACAGCTTAAGCAAAACCGCTGGGCTCCGCCCCCCGGAAAAACCCCCGCAGGGGATCTTTCCCAGCCCCCTGACCCCGTTAATTTTCTTCCTTATCTTCCTATTTTCCACACCGACAGCTTGAGTTCGAGAAACTTCAGGACCTCGATCAGGAACCATCCAATGACGCCCAGCACCGCCATGCAGACCACCATCACCGGGATCTGGAAAAAATCTTTGGCCTCCACCAGCATATAGCCAAGCCCGCTGCGGCCGCCGTACATCTCCGCGATGACGAGCATCACGAGGCCCATGGCGACGCCCGTCTTCACGCTCATGATGATGGACCCCAGCGCGTGCCAGATGTACACGTGCAGGATCAGCGTCAGCTCGCTCGCGCCGAAAACGCGCGCGGAGGCCAGGTAGCGGGGTTCCGTATCTTTTATGGCCTGATACGTGTTGAAAAGAATGGGATAAAACGCACCCAGAAAGATCAAAAACGTCTGCATCGGCAGGCCGATGCCAAAAAGGATAATGGTGACGGGTACCCACGCGGGCGGCGGGACGGGCGACAGAAGCTGGAACAGAGGCAGCACCCGTTTTCGTATGGCCAGGTTCCAGCCCATCAGGACGCCGACAGGTATAGCCGTCACGATCGCGATGCCGAGCCCCAGAAAAAATTTGCCCATGCTGTGCCCGATATGCATCAGCAGGCGGCCACGGGTCAGGAGTTCCCAGAACGTGGCCGACACGGTGCTCAGCGGCGGCACGAGCGTACCCGGCACCACCCCGAGGCGCGGCAGAAGCTCCCACAAAGCCAGCAGCGGAACCAGAACGGTGAGAAACTCCCGCGAAAATATGCTGCCCAGAGCGTTTCTAAAAAAATAGCCCGCCTCCCGCAATATCAGCCTTATTCCTGTGGTCGCGTAACGATTCATACGATTTATTCATCCTCTTCCTCATGTTCTTCGTCTTCTTCGACGATGCGAATGCCGTCGTCGTCCAGAAATTCCGTCAGAAGGGCGACGAGCGAGTCGTCCGCGCGGTCGAACGCCGGCACGGGCTGCCGGTCCAGCGCCTCGAGGGACAGGGCGGTTCTGCGCGCCGTGGCGCGCCTCAGCGCGTCGGGGCCCTCCGTTTCCGCCAGCAGCAGGAGGTTCGTGAGAGCTTCACCCTTCCCGCTCTGTTCTTTCCGCACGAGCAGCACCTGCACGGCCTGGTCCACGATGGCCGGACAGCACTCGTCTCCCGGCTGCACGTCCCAGTTCTGGTAAAGCACGGAATGCCCCTGATGAATCGCGGCCACGGCGAACGCCCCCTTTATGACGGCGGCGTCCACCGTTTTCGACTCGAGCGCCGGGATCATGGCGTCGAAGGGCATCACCTCGTAAGAGACGTCGGACAGGTCGGCGCGCAGACGCTCGGCGTCCTTCAGCAACGCCCCGAGCAGCACGCACCTGGGTGAAGAAACGGCTATCCTGATGCCTTTCAGCTCACCCAGGCGCAGGTTCAGTCCCCTGCGAAGCACCAGCGTCGCGCCGTAAGGAAAGGTGATTCTGCCCATTCCGGTCAAATTCTCGAAGCCCGACAGCTTTTCGAGGCTCCTGATTTTTTCGATCTCCACGAAGCCGGCGTCGAGGCCGCCGGAGAGAAGCGCGTAACCGATGTCGGCCGTGGAGTTGAATTTAACCGCGTCGAAGCCCTCCCAGCCCTCCCCCTCGGAGGCGAGATAAAGAGCCGCGACCAGGTTCCCGCCGCTGTGACCGATCCTGAACGGCGCGGGCCTCGGGGTTCGAAACGCGTAAAACAGCAGGAGGGCGCTCACGAGCGCGATGAAAAACATCGACAGTAAGCGTTTAAGGCCAGGGGGGCGGAGCCCGTTCGGTCCCTGCGGAATTCTCGCTGGCCCCCCTGGAACCCCGTGACGCCTGTTCACCTTTGCAGTCATGAGCCGCACCCTCCCTTATATGTCCCCGTTTACCAGGTAATGCCCCTGAAGGCCTCCGCGAACAGTTTATTGCCCGGGTTCTCTTTGATGTTGCCCAGTTTGAGCAGCTCGTCGCCCAGAAGTTTCAGGCCCTTCGTGTCGAGAATGATGGTGAACTTCAGCCGGTCGTTGCCGTGCACGATCGCCTCTTTCGGCGCTCCGGTGTAACGCGCGGCGATATCGACGATGTTGTCCGCGACGGGGTTTGCGAGAATGACGGCGTTCGCCTCGTCGATGGCCTGGACAAAACGCTTCAGATCCTCGGCGCTGTTCGCCAGCACTCTGTCGCTGGCGTTGATGGTGCGGCACGGAATACCCGCGGAAACGTCCGGGAACAGCACTTTATACCCCTGAAGCTCCGCGATGCTCACGTGCGGTTCCTCCAGAATCGCTCCATCGACGCTTCTGGACGCGAGCGCCGCGATGGCGGGCCCCCCCGCGAGCCGCTGCAGGTCGAACGAACCGCCGGCGTCCAGCGCCTTCACCGCAAGCGAGATAACGGCCTCGCAGGTGGGGGAGATGCCGGCGATTTCCCTGCCCTTCAGGTCCGCGAACGTCCTGATGGGGGAATTCGGCTCCACGAGCAGCACCGAGGTGCAGGGCCGCTTGACCTGCGCGATCGACCTGATGGGCGCGCCGTTGGCGATCGCCGCGATCGCGACGGTGGGGCAGGACCAGAACACGTCGGCCCCTCCCGAGACCACGAGGTCACGCGCCGCGGCGTTGTCTGCCACGCTCTCGATGACGACGTCGAGGCCGTGCTTCTCGAAAATGCCCAGCTCTTTGGCCACGTACAGGTTCAGGTGGTGTGTGGTGTTCGCGTCCGCGACCACAACTTTGGGCAGCGCCGCCTCCACGGGGCCCGCCACGGAAATAATCCACGCCAGTACGCCGATCGCCGCTTTCCATGTATCGGATGTGCCGCTTTTCCTCATAATAAAACCTCCTCTGATATATTAAAGCCGAAAGAACCAAAAACAAACGCGCCGCTTAAAGAAAAATTAAAGAAAAATTGACGGGGTCAGGGGACACGTCCCCTGCGGGGTGTGGGGCGGAGCCCCATGTTCAATGTTGTTTGGGACGTGTACACAAAGAGTTCATGGCGTCCGCGATCGGTCCGCGGAACTCGATGCTCTCGATCCCCCTCGCGTAAAGCGCCGCATAGGGCCATCGTCCGATCCGGCTGACGACGGCGAAAGTACAATCGGAAAGAGCGTCCGCCGCCGCGTCCATGGTCTCGTCCGTGTCGCCCGCACTGCACAGGGCGAGCACAGGCCTCTCTTCCACGACGCGCCAGTTTCCGCTCGCGCCGTCGACCTCGACGATGGTGAAGCATTCGCACTTCCCGAAGTGCAGGTCGACGTTTTCCCGATCCGTGCTGGCGATCGCCACTTTATATTTCCGGTCGGTCGCCATCGAAGACTCCCCTGTATACCTGCATTACCTCACCACGTTATGCCTTTGAAGGCCTCGGCAAAAAGCTCGTGATGGTGACGTCAAGGTGGTGCTTTTCGAAAAGACCCAGTTCTTTTGCTGCATACAGATTGAGATGGTGCGTGGTTTTCGTGTCCGCGACAACGATCCTGGTCAGTTCTCCATGGTGCGCGGCGCCGTGTTGCCGCTTTTCGCCATGTTCCGTCCCATGAGGCTGCCTTTCATGTTTTTCTCCTCCGTGAGCGTAAGCGCTGCCGGCAAAGAGAACCAGCGCCAATATCATCGGCATTCCCCAGGCGGTAAATGCACGTATTTTATTCATAGATATCCTCCCTGTTATTTTGGAATAAAAAATGGAAGCTCCCCTTGAAGCTTTCCAGAATGATCTCCTGACATGCCGCGCTCATGCCCCGAAAAAATCAGGGGTCCCTGTCGGGTCTGCGGCGCTGATTGTCGTTTAATCAGGAATACAGACATCCTGGAACTGCTTCACCCACATATCGCGATCACTGCAACAACAGGCCTCCCGCATTTCCATAACCCCCTTCCGTGTTTTGCATATCTCTGATGGCGCAGCGCCATTCTATTTTATCTGATATGTTTAATAAGTGTTTTATGTCAAAAGAATACTATATGCATACTGGTGAATTGTCAATAGCGAAGGATCCTCCCAAATCCGCATCGTCGTTTGTCGCCCGCTCCTGTTTCGTGTTGACATTCGAAGAATCGTGCTATAACATTCCCTTTTGTTAATTCTTATTTGTTAACTATATTATCTCTTTCTGCAGGGGGGCGTTATGTGGAATGAAAAAAATCGATGCACATGCTCATGTGGGGTATTTTGGTTCCTGGTGCGACGTCGGCGTCACGGCGGAGGAGATGGTTGCCGCGATGCGGCAGTACGATATCGAGAAAAGCATCGTCAGCTACCCGGACAACGACGTCACGCTGGCTGCTCTGGATGGGTGGCCGACGCAATTCTGCGGCCTGGCCTGGATGGATCCCAACAAAGGGGAGCGGGCTGTGGCGGATTTCGCCGGTCTGGCGGATCGGAAGGCGGGCGTGTCCGGCCTGAAGCTGCACCCGCTCTTTAACGCTTACACGGCCAACGACCCCGTTGTCTTCCCCCTGATCGAGGAGGCCCGCAAAAGGGGCCTGCCGGTGTTCATCCATTCCGGCCATCCGCCCTTTTCTCTGCCCTGGAGCATCGGCCAGCTGGCGGAGCTCTACCCGGACGTCCGCTTCGTGATGATCCATATGGGGCACGGCCACGGCGTTTACATCCAGGCCGCCATCGACGTGGCCGCCAAACACGACAATATCTGGCTGGAAAACTCCGGTATGCCCATGCACACAAAGATCCGGGAGGCTTACAGCCGGGTGGGCTCTGATCGTATTTTCTGGGGAAGCGATGCGCCCTTCCACCATTATGCCGTGGAAATTTTACGCACGGAGGTCAGCGGCCTGAGCGAATCGCAGTTGGAGGACGTTTTTTACAACAACGTCAAAAAATTTATGGGCTGGTGAAGGGTCCCCGTTCGACCAGACCTTTACGGCCGCGTTCGGAAAAAACCCGACGACAGAATCCCGGGAACAGAGCCGTGCACAAGCGAGCTTACGGGTTTTGAACGGACAACCAGGGTGATTTCGTTCAAACCCGGTTGTCCAGGTTTCGTCCCGTCACTCTCCCCGCATGAATTTCTGGAAATTCTCAGCCGAGACTTTCCAGCCTCCTCCGATCTTCACTCCCTTCAGCTTCCCGTTTTTGAGGTAGCCCTGAACGGTGCGGACCGTCGCTCCCAGGTACCCGGCTATGTCCTTAATGCTGTACATCTTTCCCGCCAGCTCCGCCAGCTCCGCGACGACTTCCGGGTTTGCCTGTCCGATCGCGGCCTTCGAGTTATACTGCGCCGTAGCGTTCCGGCGCTCCCTGAGGTTCCCGGATTCCAGCCGAGCTGTTCTTACGGAAGGAATCCCAAGTTTATTCCGCCTCAGGGTTACAGCCTGGGGCGAACATTCCACCTGTTTACTCAGCGCCCTGTCCGTCATCGTCCCCAGAAGATGATCCCACTTCGACCAGTCGATCTTCTCTCTTTTCATTGGCGGTTTTCTTGCAATGACTCTTTCGTTGATCGGCGATATCCCCAACTTATCCCGTCTTGCGACTACCGAGCTGTAAGCACAGCCTATCCGCCTGCTTAAAGCCGCGTCCGTCATCGTTCCCAAAAGATGATCCCACTTCGACCAGTCAATAGTCCACCCTGGCATTTCCCGTTCTCCTCTTTATCCATTTTATCCCCGGCATTTCTTTTACTGGCATTTCCTTTATTGATCGCTTTTCTTTTCCGCCAGAATCTGCTTCAAAAGTTCCACCGCCTCCGGCGTCTCCCGTATTGCCTTCACGTCAAGCGTGATCGTCTTTCCCGGCTTCTGTGTCCCGTCTTTGTCCGTCCAGTACGGCATCGACACCTGAAGTTTTTCGGCTTTCGGGAAAAAACGCATGACGTTCTTCCCCGTGTCCACGATCTGCGCCTGTTCGTCTTCCCAGTACTTTCCAGTGTACATTGAAACCCTCCGTGCCGTTATCGTGATCCCTGATGCATATTTTTCGTTTACATGTCATAATATGTTTTATTATGTACCTGTACAGGATTTTGTCAAGGCCGGCATAGTTACGATTTTTTACAAAATGACAGGTGAGATTTCTCTCGAATGATGGTGACCGAATGTTGGTTCTACCCCTGTATGGACCCGTCGACGGGCACGTTCATGAGCATGGATACTTAGAAATTCCAGGGCAATTTCGCCGGAAGAAACGGGAAGAAGGGTACCATTTCTTCGGGGGTGAACAACGTCGGCCAGAACCTGATCGGATTGGGAAAATGCTCCGACGTGTAGCAGACGGCGTCCGCGTCGCAGGGAAATCCGTGGAAAAGGTCGAAGCTGGAAGGGTAAAGTTCGCCGCCGGATGACACGTCGAGAACCGTATATTCGCCTTTTTGAAGGGCCTCCGAAGCGGCGGCGCGCAAAAGCAGTTGGGCGTGCCGCGCGTTGTTTCCGAACGCGTAAATATTGGCGTGAAACTGATAAACTGAGGTTGGATCGGTGTCCCTCAGCCAATATTCATAGTGCCTTAAGACCTCCCTTCCGCCGTCGGAGTCCCCGACCCGCTGACGCAGGGCGGTGAGGGCTTTGCGGAAGGTGTCCAGGGTTCTTTCCGTGAGCTTTGGAAATATGTCCACACGGTAGGCGCTGTCTTCGGAGAGGGATTCCATTATGTGGATCATGTCGATAAGGCGCGCGTCCTCGTTCATCTCCCATGGAGAAACGAAATAAAGCCCTTCGCTCTGTTGAGTGAGATTCGTTAATGTGCATGCCGCAGTGAAAGATTGGCTTTCTACCCGCCTGGCTCGATCGGAGTCTTTTTGGAGTATAAAACCCCCTCTCGAAGGGCGTTCCAGAAACTGATAGACGTTCTCGACGTCCCTCTCTTCGCCGCAAAAGGCGAAGAAAATGTCGAGCCGTTTCCCTTCCGCTTTTTCATGGTTGTAAGATATGAAGAAATGGAGGGTGAGTTCGTGCAGTTCGCAATGGGAGATCAAGTTTCTAAAGAAGCTTTTTTTCAAGCCTGGCAACCCGTCCATGTCGTTTTCCGCCAGAGTCTGGCATTTGTTCATGATCATGTCGGGAATGTTTTTTATGAAATAGCATACGTGATTCCTCATATCACAATTTGGGGTTAATATCTGACCAGGTCCTTTCCGCCAATCTCTCCCGCTTTTGCACAGGGATTTGGCTAAACGGTATAGTTCTTCGAATGCCTCATTCGGAGCGAATATAGACATGTATCTTATACCATTTGATGCTAAAAGTGCGGCAGTAATAATGCCTTTTCCCCTCATCTCTTTGCAAAGTCTGATTGCGCCTGGGGATTGTCCCATATTGGGAGTTCCTAAAGGGCCTGGTGTATAACAGTGCTTGAATACTTCGCTAAAATCAACCCCATTCCCGAGAACCATAACAATAGAACCTCTTTTCCACGCAGTGGCATTCCACAAATACTCGTGACCGGTTATACATTCTTTAGTTTTATCAAAAACATATTTCCCTCTTTTGGGTATTAAGATCGACTCGTCTTTAAGCTCGATAGGCTCTTTTGTCGCGCCCCTGTAGACATATGCCTCTGTGGAAGCGTTAAAAAGAGGGCGGATAATCTGCTCATGTGCCTGCAAACGGTCGGATTCCTTATAAGTTCTATCTGTTTTCCAGTTTATGAGCGTCAGTCTCAATGGGTATGATGGTGTATTCGACATTCGATTCACCCTCTCGAATTTTAGCATCATTTTAACATCAAAGGATTTCTCCGTTCAATTCCCGGGACTGGTCAAACTAAAAAACTAAAAATAAAACTATTGACAATTCTCCCGGTGAATATGGTATAATGCACCCAAGCTAAACGTTTTCCTATTTATCAGAGTGACCGAGGTAAACCTGAACGGGGTATCCTGTTTAAGGGCAGTGTGGTAGTGCCCTGGAGGATTTGGGCTGTTTTGTAAGGTTCCTGACTGCGGCGTTTCTGGACTCTGAATATTTTCCGAATCACATATGAAAGTGGCTGCGTGGCGATGGGGCGAACGACTTTACGAGATGTGGCCAAAGAGGCCGGCGTATCAGTAGTGACAGTCCATAAGGCTCTTTATGCCAAGGGAGGGGTCGGGTTTGAAACTCGCAAAAAAATCCTCGCAATCGCTCAGGACATGGACTATTCAGTCAACGAGGCGGCGTCCTCCCTTAAACGCAAAGCCCTCCATATAGCCGTCATATTTCAGAGCATGTCGAACCCTCACAATTTTTTCTTTCGCAAAATGTGGGATGGAATAGAAAAAGTCGAGCAGGATCTGCACGATTATCGGGTCTCCATAACCCGTCTGGAATGTGGCGACGAATGGGGAAGCCAGGAGAAGATTCTTTACAGTCTCGCTGAAAGCAGGAACGTCGATGGAGTGATACTCCATTGCTGGGACGAGACCCGGCTCAACCCGGCCATAGATTGTCTTTTTGATAAGGGAATACCCGTCGTGACCGCCAATTCCGATGCCATAGGGTCGAAGCGCATCGATTGCGTGTCCGCGCCGAACGAGCGCATAGGCAGGCTTGCGGCGGAGATGATGGGCAGACTGGCCCCGGGCGGAGGCAGGGTGCTTGTGGCGGGCGGGCATGAGATGGCTAAAAACGCCCGGGACACCAGGCGCGGCTTTCAGTCGTACCTGAAGACGTGCAGCCCCGGGACTTCAGTTACCGAGGTTTACAATTTCGGCGATCAGGAGCAGTTTATCGCGAACCTCACCGCGTCGATAAGGACCTGGCGGGCGACCGGCCTCTACGCCATTACGGCACGCGACACGTTCAGCGCATGTACCGCGATAAGGGATCTCGATATGTCGGGCAGGATAAAGGTCATCGGCAGCGACGCGTTCGAGGAAATGGAGCCCTTTTTTGACGACGGCACTCTGTACGCTTCTATATGGAAAGATCCGAAATCTCAGG
>JAISSA010000037.1 GCA_031273365.1 Synergistaceae bacterium | reverse complement strand
GAGGTCTTCGTGGCGGAGAGCCGAATCGACTCGGCGATGATCTGGAACGTGCGCCAGAACCTGGCGGAGGGGATGCGCGCCTACGACCCGTACTGCTCGCTGTCCGGCGACCTGGTGGTGCCGCTTTCCGCCGTGCCTCAGATGATGAAGGTGATCGAGGAGGTCTCGAAGAAGTGGAACGTCAGGGTGGCGAACCTCGGGCACATCGCCGATGGAAACCTGCACCCGCTGGCGGTCAAGCCCGACGACATGTCGCCCGAAAAGTGGGGCGTGTACGCGGAGGAATATTACGCGGAGCTGATCGCGGAATCGGTGAAGCTCGGCGGGGTGGGGAGCGGAGAGCACGGCGTCGGGTTCCTGAAGCTGCCGGCGCTTCTGTCCACAAAGACGCCGGAGGAGGCCGCCATCCACCGCGCCATCAAGCTGGCGTTCGACCCGCAGGAGATCCTGAACCCCGGCAAGCTGATCCAGCCCGGAAGCTGAGACAGGAACCAAAAAAATTAACGGGGTCAGGGGGCTGGGAAAAATCCCCTGCGGGGTACGGGGCAGAGCCCCGTGGTCTTAAGTTTTGGGGGGCGCGCTTCAGTCGCCCCCTGAATTTTTTGATTTTTTAACAGGTGAAGAACAGGTGAGGGATAAAATCACGCCGCCGCGTTGAAGAAGCGGGTGATCTCCCTTTTGAAGATCAGGCGTACCTCGTTGGTGGGGCCATTGCGGTTTTTCGCGAGGATCAGGCAGGCCTCGCTGTCCATGTCGGGGTTGACCGCTCCCTCGTAGTAATCCGGACGGTAGAGCAGCATCACGGTGTCCGCGTCCTGTTCGATCGCGCCGGAGTCTCGCAGGTCGGAGAGCATGGGTTTTTTTTCCGCGCGCTGCTCGACGGCGCGCGAAAGCTGCGACAGCGCGACGACCGGGCACTGAAGTTCCCTTGCCACTCCCTTCAGCATACGGGAGATCTCCGCGACCTCCTGTTGCCTGTTGTCCGTGGAGCGTCCGCCAAAGCTCATAAGCTGCAGGTAGTCCACGACGATCAGGCCAAGGTTGGGATAACGCGCTTTGAAACGACGACAACGGGCACGAAAGTCCATCGTCGTCAGCATGGAGCTGTCGTCGATGTAGATCGGCGCTTGCGACAGACGTCCCGCGGCGCTCATCAGCTCGTCCCATTCCTGCTTGCCCATCATCCCCGTCCGCAGGGCGTGGATGTTGATCTTGGCCTCCGAGCCCAGCATCCTCTGGACGAGCTGGTCGCTCGACATTTCGAGGCTGAAAATCAGGATGGAATCGCCGGCGCCTCCGCCCCCGAACTGAGCGATATTCAGGGCGAAGGCCGTTTTTCCCATGGAGGGCCGCGCCGCGACGATGTTCAGGCTGCCCGGCTGAAAGCCGCCCGTCAGAAGGTCCAGGTCCACGAACCCGGAATCGAAGCCGCTGACCTTCGAGCCGCTCCGCCGATACTGCTCCTCGATTTTTGCGAACGTGCCGCCGAGGATCTCCCGCACGGGGCGAAAATCGACCCTGTTGTTGTTCTGAGTAATTTCAAAAACCGTGCGTTCGGCCTCGTCGAGGGCCATGGCGTTCTCGATGTCCGTGGCGTAGCCCAGCTGGATGATCCGGTTTCCCGCCTCGATCAGGCGTCGGCGTATCGACTTCTCCCTGACGATGTTCGCGTGGTACTCCACGTTGGCTGTCGTCGGCACCTCGGAGATCAGCGAAGCGAAAAAGGGCTGTCCTCCAATCTTTTCCAGGATGCCGCGCTTTTGCAGTTCCTCGTTGAACGTGACCAGTTCGACGGGGTGGCTGGCGCCGAACATGCCGATCATCGCCTCGAAGGCCGCCCTGTGATTCAGGTCGTAAAAATCCGACGGCATCAGTATTTCGACGGCGACGTTGAGAGCTTCCTGATCGATCAGACAGGCCCCCAGCACCGCGCGTTCAGCGGCGCTGTTTTGTGGAAGAACACGATCGTACACCATATCAGGGGTTCCGATTTTCCGCGCCGCGAATCTCCACCGAAAGGATCATGCCGGCCTGCACTCCGGCATGGAGGCGAATGGAAAGAGCGTGGTTCCCCGGCTGTCTGACGGGATCGGGCAATCTGATGTTCTTTTTGTCGATCCGGATGCCGAACTGCGCCTCGATGGCCTCGGCGATCTGCGCTGCCGTAACGCTTCCAAAGAGCTTCCCGTTCTCGCCTCCGATGGCCTCCACCCGGATCAGCCTGTCCTGAAGCTTTTTCTTAACCTCTTCCGAGGCCAGTTTTTCCTTTTCTTCCTTCGCTTTGCGGTTCTGCTGGCGCGTTTTCATGTCCGCGATCTTCCCCGTCGTGGCCTCCTCGGCCAGGCCCCGGGGCAAGAGAAAATTGCGCGCGTAGCCGTCGCTCACCTCCAGAAGATCTCCCGCGCTCCCAATTTTGTTGACGTCTCGTTTCAGGATTACCTGCATAGCATGATCTCTCCTTATTTGAACACAACTATACAGCTGCTTCAGGTAAAGGCCGGGAGGGTACTTCCCCTCCACTGCGACCCGAACCCGTTTGCCACTGAAAAGAGGGTGGCGGCTCTCCGTTCCGGTGAAGCACCCTCCCGGCCTGAGGCAACTTAATAGTCATATATTTGAATCCAAAAGCGGAATTTCCAAAAAACGTTCCGCTACGTTTTCTTTTCGAATCGCTTCCTGAGCGTTCTGAAGTCGAAACAGATGTCGCCGACGCCGAGCGCGATCACCCACAGGCCCAGAATCGGCAGGGCAAGAAGCAACATGATCAGGACGCGCAGCACGAAATGTATCCGACGCTTTTCAAGCCACCACCAGATCAGGGAGAGGCCCTGCAAAAAGAAGAACACGCCGACCAGAAATTTCAGGTTGATTTCGAGCATGATTCCCAGGGGCCAGCCCTCCATCGTGAAGAGCAACGGCAGAATAAAAGCCACAAAGAGAGGCCACAGGATGTTTTTTGGGAAGCGCCACTCTCCAAAGGCGGGCAAAGGCTGAAAAGCAGGGCTGTGTCTGCGCTGAATGGCCTCGCAGAGCCTGTAGTTGAGAAAAGAATCCATCATCGACCACGCCAGAATCAGCGACGGCACCATATAGGGCGCCAGCGCGACCATCTGCTCCATCGATTCCTTCAGCGCCGCGGCGCTCTGAAGGTCTCTGGAGAGCAGGCCCGTGTACATCTGCATGACGGCGCTCCGCATGGCGTCCGATTCCATGACAAAAGAATTGTGTCCGGTCAGAACGACCTCCGCCGCCATCAGAAGGACCTTGGAGACGATGGAGAGCGTCGTGCAGAAAAGCAGGGCTTCGCTGCCTTTCTTCACTTTACCGGAGGGAAACGTCAGGCCAAAGGACAGCAGACCTTCCATCAGCAGAAAATAAATCGCAAACATGGGGCCAAACAGCAGGAACAGGGAGGCACCCATGATCAGCACGCCCGCGGTCATCCATCCCCTGCTTTCCCTGATCCCCAAAAGGGCGAACGGCGTGGGAGAAAATAAAAAACCCACCGTCCCGAACGGGAGGGCGAAGAACCCGGAGCAAAACAACACCACCGACAGGAGCGACAACGTCAGACACCTGATGAAGGAAATTCCTGTAAACGTTTTCTGAGGCCTGTTTGGCTCCTCCATAATTCCCCTCCTTAAGAAAAAAGGGAGACGCCCATCGGCTTCTCCCCCGTTCGCAGCCCCTCCGTAACCCGCTCCGACTCAGTCGAGAGAGTACGAAAGCAACGCCATGTAACGCGCTCTTTTGATCGCTTCCGTCAGGAGTCTTTGATGTTTCGCGCAGTTTCCCGTCACGCGGCGGGGAATGATCTTCCCGCGCTCGCTGACGTATTTGCCCAGCTTCAGGACATCTTTATAATCGACTTTTTCCTGTTTTTCCACACAATAATAGCAAAATTTCGGACGACGCCTGGGACCTCCCCGACGCATCCCTCCGCGCGGGGCTCCTCCGGTACTGCCGCCCCCGGCGGGTCTGCCTTCACCGTTCATTCTTCCAGCCTCCTCAAAAAACTAAAAGGGAATTTCGGCCTCGGGCCCATCGTCGCTGTCCCCCAGCTCGGAAAAATCCATGGGGAAATCCATGTTGCCGAAGCCCTTTTCCCGTATACTTTTGCCAAAATTGGCGTCTTCGCCGAAGGACGGGAACGAGCCTCCCCCGCTTTCGACCGGGGCGCTCTCGCCCGGGGGGCCGCCGGAAAACTCGTCGGCCTCGGCGGTCCTTTTGGGCCCCACGAACATGACCTCCGTCGCTACGACGTCCGTCATGAATCGTTTGCCGCTTCCATCCTTCGCCTCGAAACTGCTTACCTTGATTCTCCCCTCGACGAGGACCGCGCTTCCCTTTTTCAGGTAACGTCCGCAGCGCTCCGCCAGAGAGCTCCCCCACACGACGACGGGAATAAAATCCGCGCTGTTCTGATACTCTCCGTTTTTGTCCTTCCAGCTGTAACCGACCGCGACAGTGAAACGAACCCACGCCTTTTTGTCCACCGTGTAGCGGACCTCGGGGTCACGGGCGAGGTTACCCATAAGAATGACTTTGTTAAAACCTCTGGCCATCGCAGTTCTCTCCTCTACTCATCCAGCAGGATAATTATCTGGCGATAAATATTGGCGCGCAAACCGAGCACGCGTCTCAGCTCGAACGTCTGCGCCGGCTCCAGATCGAAATTGAAGAGCACATAAACGCCTTCATTCTTCTTCCGGATAGGATAAGCCAGCCGCTTTTTCCCCCAGACATCGGTTTTGACGACGGTCCCGCCAAGATTACGCACGACTTCTTCGATCTTTTCGACTTCTTCCTTCGGCTCTTCGAGATCAGCGCTCAAAAGAGCCAGCATTTCGTAATGTCGCACGTCTTACACCTCCTCCCTGTGGTCTGATGGCCTCTTTTCCAAAAGAGGCAGGGCAGAAACGAAACTTGATTATATACGATCATCTCCTTTCGAACAAGAACGAATTCACCCTGTCAGATTGGAGATAAGACACGAGGTACATTTGGAGAAAAGAGCAGACTCCGAGCCCCAGGTGCGAGCGGATTTCGCCTCCCTGAGCCCGAACGCTTACGGCGGGAATCGCTTCAGGTCAAAGAAAAACCCCGTCAGAGACGGGGGCACCGGGCAAAGAAGAGCGGGTCAGTTTATCAGGCTCCTGATTTGCTCCGGAGGCAACCCAGCGCTTCTTGCGATAATGTCCGGCGATACCCCATCCGCAAGCAAATTACGCGCCATTTCGAGCTTGCCTTTTTCCATGCCTTTTTCCATGCCTTCTTCAATACCGCTCTGTTTGATTTCTTTGGCCAGTTCTCTCTCTCCCATCGGTATAAACACAATTTTCCCCTCCCCGGTCAGTTGGCTTCGGTATGCTGTATACAGCGCTTCCAGCTTTTTGTCCTCCAGATAGAGCATTCGCTCGATGAACAGCAGCAGATCCCGCTTGTCGTTCCTGCTCCAGCCCCGTACCCCGAGTATCTCCAGCAGATTGCGCAGGTAGTTGTATTTCCGGAGTTCTTGCTTCCTGCTCCGCAGCGCGCATTTCGCGGCGTAGAGAGCGAGGTCCATCGGGTTGTCGCTCGTCGTCAGTTCGGCATCGTCGAGTTCCGACAGCACAAGGCTATTATACCTGTAAACGCTCTCCGTTCCATAGCGATTATGCGAATAATACAGGGGCTCCTCTGGCGAACGCCTGTCCGTGATGATCGCGAGCGCTACGGGTTCCCTCCGGTAATGGGCGAAAACCAGAGACCTGTAGATGCACATTCTCACCTCGAGGCTGTCGCCTCCGCGTCCCTGAATTTCGATATGCAGAATAACCCACTCCGTGCCTCCGTTTTTCAGGGGCACTTCCAGCACGTAGTCTGCAAAATGCGGGCTGGTATGAATTTTGGGGTCCGCGGTGTTCAGAACGTCCCGGAACTCCTTGTCGAGAAATCGCGGCTCGACGTCCCTGTCCGCGTCCTCGTAAAGCTCCGGCAGCGCTCTCCTGAGCAAAGGATAAAAGAAACGTTTGATCAGGTCTTTCCAAAGTCCATCGTGGTCAAAACGATTCGTTTCCTCCGTGCCGTCAGCCGGCATTCCCATATCGCCGGGCTTATCGTTCGTCATGTCCGCCCCGGTCATGGCGATCACCTCCTGAGACGTTCATTATACACGTGTGGCCCATGTCCCCTGTCAAATCAGCCCGCCTTCCTCTCCTTCAGGTACCTGTCGCAGGCGATGGCGACGTTTCTTCCCTCCATCAGCGCCTGGACGACGAGGCTGGGACCCCGGCGCATGTCGCCGGCGACGAATACCGTCAGAAGGCTGCTCTTGTAGTCGTCGTATTTCGCCAGAACGTTGCCGCGTCCGTCGACCTCCAGCTGCAACTGGTCGATCAGGGTTCTTTCGGGGCCGACAAAACCCATGGCGGAGAGCACCAGATCGGCCTCCATCTCGAACTCCGTGCCAGGCAGAGGGCGGGGGGTCATTCCCCTTCCCGACGCGACCCACTCGACCTCCACCGCCGTCACGGAAGACACCTTTTCTCCATTGTTCCGCGCTCCATGTATTTCCTGCAGGGTGGTGGAAAATCGCCTCGGGTCCTCTCCGAACAGCTCGCGCGCCTCGTGATGGGCGTAATCGGTGCGCAGGACCCGGGGCCACAGGGGCCACGGATTTCCCTCCGCGCGGGACTCCGGAGGGGGAGGAAGAATTTCGAGCTGAACCACGCTCCCGGCCCCCTGACGGATCGCGGTGCCGACGCAGTCCGTTCCGGTGTCGCCTCCGCCCACGATCACGACCTTTTTGCCGCGCGCGTCGAGCGACGACTCGTTCCTCGCGCCCGGGTCCAGAAGACGCCGCGTCGAGGCGGACAGATATTCCAGCGCCGTGTGGACGCCCTTCAGGTCGCTTCCCGGCACGTCGAGCCTCCGCTCGTTCGTCGCGCCGCAGCAGAGCACGATCGCGTCGAATTCGTTCATCAGGCGGATGACCGGGACGTCGAGCCCAACCTCCGCGTTCAGGACAAACGTCACGTTTTCCTCGGTCATGATGCGGACGCGGTTGTCGACGAGAGTTTTTTCGAGCTTCATGTTCGGAATGCCCCAGGTCAGAAGCCCTCCGGGCCGGTCGGACCGCTCGAAGACCGTGACCTGGTTGCCCAGGCGATTCAGCGTGTCGGCGCAGGCCAGCCCCGACGGGCCGGAGCCGACCACCGCGACCCGCCTTCCGGTGCGGCCCCGCGGCGGGCGAGGGCGAATTTTGCCGCTCTCCAGCATGGCGTCGACGACGTATCGCTCGATGTTCCTTATCGTCACGGCGGGCTCGTGTTCGCCCAGGGTGCATGACCCCTCGCAGAGCGCCGGACAGACTCTGGACGTGAACTCCGGGAAGGGATGCCTCATGATCATCCGCTCCCATGCGCCCTCGACGTCCCCGCGGTACGCGAGGTCGTTGATCTCCGGGATCAGGCTGCCGAGGGGACAGCCTATCGACGCGCCCTCCACGACGATCCCCGCGTGGCAGAAGGCGACGCCGCAGTCCATGCACCTCGCGCTCTGACGCAGGATCGTCTCCCCGTCCGGGGGAACGGTCAGGTCGGCATAATCGCCAATCCGCTCACTGACGGGCCTGTATTCCGCGTCGACTCTTTCGTACTCCATAAAACCGGTTATTTTACCCATTTCTGCACCTCCCCGTCTCTTCCCCGACGGTTATGATTTTATTAAGAGCGCGGAAAGCTCTTCCATTTTTGCAAGCTCTTCCATCTTTGAAAGCTCTTCTATTTTAAGGTCCCCGGCGAGCTCGACCCTCGCGTCGAAAATCGCGCCCTCCTGCGTCGGCGCAATCGCCCTCTGAGCGGCGTCCTTTCGAGAAGTATATGGAGCGACTCTCACGAACGAGGCGAGCTGCGCGTCGAAGTCGTCCAGCACCGCCCGGGCCCGCGGGCTGCCGGTATACGACAGGTGGCGCTGCAGGGTTTTTCTCAGGACGTCGGCGTCCTCGTCGCTCAGGTTCGCCAGACTGACGAGCCCGAGGTTCGCGTTGCCCTCCAGCCTGTTCTCCGGGTCGAAGACGTACGCGACGCCCCCCGACATGCCGGCGCCGAAGTTCTTCCCCGTGGGCCCGAGGACGATCACGAGCCCGCCGGTCATGTACTCGCACCCGTGGTCGCCGATCCCCTCGACCACGGCGGTGGCTCCGCTGTTGCGGACGCAGAAGCGCTCGCCCGCGACGCCCCGGATCCAGGCCTCGCCCGACGTTGCGCCGTAAAGCGCGACGTTGCCGATGATGACGTTTCCCTCGTCGGGCCCGTCGACCGCGAACTTCTCCGGCGGCACGATGACGATCCTTCCGCCCGAGAGCCCCTTGCCGACGTGGTCGTTGGCCTCGCCGTGCAGCTCCAGCGTCACTCCGGGCGCGAGAAAAGCGCCGAAGCTCTGCCCCGCCGAGCCGTCGAACACGAGGTGGACCGTGTCGTCGGGGAGCCCGGAGAGCCCAAACGCGCGCGTTATGTCCCCGGAGAGCATACTGCCCACCGTCCGGTTCGTGTTGTCGATGGCCAGCCGCGAGGTTATTCGCAGAGAACCGGGGGCGCTCTTCATCGCGGTCAGTCCGGGCATACAGAGGGGCAGCAGCGTGTTCCTGTCCAGCGACCTTTGCAGCATGTGTTCCTGCGGGTAGTGGAAGTAGCGTTCCTCCCTGCTCTCTATCGAAGAGGGCTGGAAGAGCAGCCCCGACAGGTCGATCGTTTTCGCCTTCTCGCTGTATATTTTGTGCTTGACGCGCAGCAGCTCGGCGTGCCCGATCAGGTCGTCGAAGCTGCGCACGCCCAAAAGGGCCATCCACTCGCGCACCTCCTGAGCGAGGAAGCGCATGAAGTTCTCCATGTACTCGGGGCGGCCGCGGAATTTTTTCCGAAGCTCGGGGTTCTGCGTCGCGATGCCCACGGGACAGGTGTCGAGGTTGCAGACGCGCATCATGTTGCACCCCAGCACGACAAGGACGGACGTGGCGAAGCCGAACTCCTCCGCGCCCAGGAGCGCCGCGATCACGACGTCCCGCCCCGTGAGCAGCTTCCCGTCCACCTCCAGCCTCACCCGATTGCGGAAATTGTTCAGCAGCAAGGTCTGGTGGGCCTCGGCGAGGCCCAGCTCCCACGGAAGTCCGGTGTGACGGATGCTGCTTCGGGGCGCCGCGCCGGTGCCGCCGTCGCTGCCGCTGATCAGGATGACGTCGGCGAGGCCCTTCGCGACGCCGACCGCGATCGTGCCGATGCCCGCCTCGGAGACGAGCTTGACGTTGATGCGCGCGTGCCGGTTGGCGTTCTTCAGGTCGTGGATCAGCTGGGCCAGGTCCTCGATCGAGTAGATATCGTGGTGCGGCGGAGGCGATATCAGGTCGACCCCCGGCGTCGAGTGCCGCGCCCTGGCGATCCATGGGTACACCTTGCTTCCGGGCAGGTGCCCGCCCTCGCCCGGCTTCGCCCCCTGGGCCATCTTGATCTGAATCTCCACGGCGCTGGAGAGGTAGGCGATCGTCACGCCGAACCGCGCCGAGGCGACCTGTTTGATGGCGCTGGAGGCGTTGTCCCCGTTTTCCCGCGTCTCCCAGCGCTCCGGAACCTCCCCGCCCTCGCCGCTGTTGCTTTTGCCGTGCAGGCGATTCATCGCCACGGCGATGCACTCATGCGCCTCGGGGCTGATCGAACCGTAGGACATCGCGCCGGTCTTGAACCGCCTGACAATGCTCTCGACCGGCTCCACCGACTCGATGGGGATGGGCTTGCTCCGCGTCACCATATTCAGCAGGCTGCGTATGTTTTTCATGACGTCCGAACGACTCGCGACGTTGGCGGTAAATTTCTTGAACATCTCGTAGTTGCCGGTCCTGCAGGACTCCCGGAGGTAGTAGATGTTTTCGGGATTGAACAGGTGGTACTCCGTATTCCGCCCCGACGGGGAATTTCCGGGCCCGCCCGTCGTGTCGCTTCGCCACTTCAGCTCCCCGCCCGGCTCGAGAGGCCTGTCCACGTTCTCGGGCGCGAAGGCGTTCGCGTGACGCGCGCGGCTCTCGGCCTCGATCTCCTTCAGGGTAATTCCCCCGATGCGGGTGATCGTGCCGGTGAAATACTCGCCGACGACCTGCTCGCTCACGCCCAGCGCCTCGAAAATCTGCGCCCCCTGATAGCTGCGGACGGTCGATATGCCCATCTTCGATATGATCTTCACGACGCCCTTCGTGAACGCGCGGCGGCAGTTCCTGAGGGCGATCTCCGGATCCCGGCCGTTCGGTCCATGACCGACGACGCCCCGCTCCGCCATGTCCTCCACGATCCGGTACGCGAGCCACGGGTTCACCGCGTCCGCGCCGTACCCGATCAGGGCGGCGAAGTGGTGCGTCTCGCGCGGTTCTCCGGACTCGATGATGATGCTGACTTTGGGCCGGGTCCTGTTGCGTATCAGGTGGTGGTGCAGCCCGCCCCCCGCCAGCAGGGCCGGAATCGGGATTCGGTTCTCGTCCGCCCCCCGGTCGGAGAGGATGATCAGGTTGTATCCGCTCTCCACCGCGATATCGGCCGCGAAGAAGAGGTCAGAGAGCGCCTTTTTGAGCCCGCCCTGCACTCTCGCGCTGAAGAGCATGGGAAGCGTGACGCTGCGGAAGCCCCTTTCGTCGATGTTGCGGAGCTTCAAGAGATCGTCGTCGGAGAGGATCGGGGTCGTGTGGCGTATCATGCGGCAATTTTCCGGCCCCGGCCGAAGCATGTTTCCCTCGCTGCCGAACTGCACGCCCGACGACGTGACGATCTCCTCGCGAAGCGCGTCCAGCGGCGGGTTGGTCACCTGGGCGAACATCTGCCTGAAGTAGTTGTACAGAAGCTGCGGCCGCTCCGAGAGAATCGCCGGGGGAACGTCGACCCCCATCGAGGAGATGGGCTCTTCTCCGTTCCGGGCCATCGGCGTCAGCGTGAGGTTCAGGTCCTCCTGGTCGTAGCCGAAGATTTTTTCCGACTCGAGAAGGCTGCGGGGCTCGGCGTCCGCGTTTTCCGTGGAGACGAACAGGGATTCCAGCCCGATAAA
>JAISSA010000029.1 GCA_031273365.1 Synergistaceae bacterium | reverse complement strand
TCTCATCATCTCCCAAATTCAATATAGAAAAACGCCCACGTCCTCTCACCATATGGAGACGACGTGGGCGCACATTTGTCGCGGTTCCACTCCACTTCCGGACCGATCCCCGGTCCGACGCTTAAAGTCGCTGTAAGGGGCGGCTCCCCGGCGTCTTATTCCGTTCCGAATTCAATGTCGACAACTTAAGGCTAGGACCGCGGGGCCTGCCCCGCACCCCGCAGGGGACGCAGTCCCCTGACCCCGTTAATTTTTTTCTTTAAGTTGCTAACATTGGCTTCGAATTACTGCACTCGAAACCGGCCTCGACGTCAGCTCAGAGGGGGTCTTCGCTTCTTCGACGCGACGGAGCTCTCAGCCCACAACTCCGCCTCTCTGTCCGTCGCTCAGGTTATTTTCTGAATTTGTTTTCCGAAGCTACTCTTCCTCTTCATCGCGCATATCACGTATCATTTGATTGAAATTCGATTGAAATTTGATTGAAAGAATAGCACTGAAACACCTTTCGCACAAGAGGCGGTCTGCCCGCCAAAAAAAATCCTGCCCGGCCGTGCGGGGGCGGTCACGGAAGTTTCACCCTGCAGACGCTGTCGAGCAGCGTTCCGTCGCGGTTTTCCACGAGGGCGACGATCCGCCGGTCGAACTCCGGAGGGTCGGGGACGCCGGTCAGTTTTTCCACCTCGGCTTTGAGGTCGCGAATGTCCTTAACCGGCAGACGCGCGTTGCGCGCGCGCTCCAAAAGGTCTTCCCGCCTCGGGTTGATGCATATGCCGCGCTCCGTGACGAGGACGTCGACCGTCTCGCCCGGCGTGCAGGCGGTCGTGACGCTTTCCTTGATCGTGGGAACCCCTCCCCGGAACGACGGCGCGGTGATCACCGCGAGCTTCGCCCCCGCGGCGGTGTCCTGGTGGCCGCCGATGGCGCCTCTCAGTACGCCGTCGTGCCCCGTCTGGACGTTGACGTTGAACTCGACGTCGATCTCCAGCGCCGCCAGAACGACGATGTCCAGGTTGTGGGCGACGCAGCCTTTGTTGAAGGGATTCGCGTAGCAGGAGGCGTCGATCTCGATGTGAGCGGCATTCCTGGCCATGGAGTCCGTCACCGCCCCGTCGAAACTCTGGACGTCGAGCATCGCCTCGAAATACCCCTGCTCCAGCATCTCGATCATGTACCCGGACATTCCCCCCAGCCCGAACCCGCCCCGGATTTTATTCCCGGCCATGTACTCCCTGACGCAGGCGGCGACGGCGAGGCTGGCCCCCCCGGCCCCCACCTGAAAGGAGCAGCCGTTCGTCAGAAGCCCCGAGGCCAAGATCAGGTCGAAGGCGTTGCGGGCGACGCGAAGGTCCACGGGGTTGCGGCTGATGCGGGCGGCGCCCGTCGCTATTTTCGCGGGGTCGCCGATGCTGTTCACCACGAGAACCTGATCCACCAGGTACTGCGGTATCGAAATCCGGGGCCTCAGCGGATAATCCACGAGGTTGTCGGTGACCGCGATCACGTGGCGCGCGTGGCGCGCGTCCACCTGCGCGTACCCCAGCGAACCGCAGGCCGAACGTCCGCTGCTGCCCGTCATGTTGCCCTGTTTGTCGCAGGCGGGCGCGGCGAGAAACGCGACGTCGATCGCAAGGTCCCCCTGCTCGATCGCTCGGGCCCTTCCTCCGTGGCTTCGCAGAACGACGGGGACGTCGACCTCTCCCATCGATATCGCCCTGCCCACCTCGCCCCTCGCCCCCGAGGAAAAAAGGCGGGTGACGAGGCCGCTGCGCAGCGCGTCGGCGACCATGTCGTGACTGTCGGGAAGCGAGCTGGGCGCCAGCGTGAGGTCCCTGAACCCCATCTCCGAGAGCGCGTTCAGGATCATCGGGATGACCGCGTCCCCGTTGCGCAGGTGATGGTGAAAGGAAATCGTCATCCCGTTTTCCAGCCCCGCGCGCTCGACGGCCTTCTTTACGTCGTCCGTCACCTTGTCGTGGCGCGGCTCTTTCGGGTGAAGGAGAAAGTTTTCCCTCGCCCGCGCCGGGGCGCTAAGCTCGCGTTCGAGATATGCGAAGGGGGAGACGTAGGGCTCATACCTCCCCAATCCAGGAACGTCGACGGGCACCTCGCGTCCAAGGGCGTTTTTGACCGTTTCGAGTCCGTTTCCCGCGTTCACAGGCCTGCCTCCTTCGATTCAGCAATAACATCAGATTCAGTAATAACATCCATGCCGTAGAGTCGCCCAAGCTGAATGAGGGCGAACGCGCGGACGACGATGGGCGCGTCGACCATGCGGCCGTCCACGGAGATGACGCCCCTGCCCTCCCGCTCGGCCCGCTCCGCCGCGCCGACGACGCGAACCGCCCGGCGCAGTTCCCGCGGATCGGGACGCCAGGCCTCGTGAATCGCGTCGATCTGCGAGGGGTGAATGGCGGCCTTTCCCGTGAAGCCCATCTGAGCCGCGAGACGCGCCTCGTTCTTCAGGCCCTCCGTGTCCTCGATGTCGGTCCATACCGTGTCGAAGGCCGCAAGCCCCGCGGCCTTCGCGGCCATCACGACGCGCCCGCGGGCGTAGAAAAGCTCCACGCCGTCGCGCGTCTTTTGCACGCCCATGTCGGCGGTCAGGTCCTGTCCGCCGAGCGTAAGCGCCTCCAC
This sequence comes from Synergistaceae bacterium, assembly GCA_031273365.1. Taxonomy (GTDB): domain Bacteria; phylum Synergistota; class Synergistia; order Synergistales; family Aminobacteriaceae; genus JAISSA01. The sequence goes on along the minus strand of JAISSA010000029.1, from coordinate 6,079 downwards.
CCGCTCCGAGGCCCGGGCGATCTCGAAGGCGCGCTCGATGCCGTGCGCCGTCTCCAGCATCGCGTGAATGCGAACTCCGCCCTCCGGCATGTCCCGTTCCCGTTCAATGCGGCCGATGACGGCGTCAGCCCGCTTCACGTCCTCCGGGGAATGGCACTTCGGGATGCGCACCGCCGCGAGGCCGGAGGGAACGACCTCCTCCAGGTCCCTTTCGAACCAGGGCGTGTCGGCCCCGTTGACGCGCACGGTCACGACGACGCTGCCGAAGTCGACCTCCCTTACGAAATGCGCGACGAGGCGCCGCGCCGCGTCCTTTTCCCGTTCGGCGACCGCGTCCTCGAGGTCGAGCAGCACGCTGTCCGCCCCGAACGCCGGAACGTGCTGCATCATCCCCGGGTTGTTGCCGGGCATGTAAAGCATGGACCGGCAGGGACGTCTTCCCGTCCTCATCATCATTGACCACCCCTCATCGACATCTGCTGCTCCTGCTTCGACGCGCGTTCGAACGCCGTTTCGACGCGCGCGCGCAGGGTCGCCTCGAGCGCGCCCCGGTCCTGCACCTGAACCGCCGCCCCCTGGGGGGCGCAGCGCTTTGCGATTTCCGCGACGATGCGCTCGGTCCTTCTTTTAAATATCGCCGCGTTCTGCCCGCTGTACTCCAGGCTGTGGGAATCGGCAGGCGAGACCACGACCAGACAGTCGGACGATTCGAGCGTCCCCGCCTGAGCTGTTTTGAGCAACATGAAAGCACCTCCCGGACCGATATTTATAAATCTATCAAAAATAAAAACATTAAAAAATATGGAGAAGTATCTTGACTCTGGATATAGAATACTGTATTCTGTATTCAAAGTCAAGAATGAGTCCGGGAATGGCTGGAGTCGCAAGTGAAAAAGTCGGGGAAAAATTGGGGAAGAGTGGGGTATGAGTATGGCGCAACTGATCGCGGTTGACGAAATGAGGCCCATCAGGGAGCTCGTGTACGAGTACCTGAAGAATGCGATTGGTTCCGGGGAGATTCCGAGCGGGGAACGGCTGAACGAGTCGGAGCTCGCCGTGAGGCTCAGCGTAAGCCGTACGCCTGTCCGTGAGGCCATACGAATGCTGGAGTCCGACGGACTTGTCGAGTCCGTTCCCCGGCGGGGGGTCGTCGTCAGAGAAATCGACATTTCGGAGATCATCGAGATCTACATGATCCGTCAGGCCCTCGAGGTCATCGTCTTCAAAGCCGCGGCGCGGCATATCCTGCCGGAAGAGCTGGAAAAGGCGAGAGCCTGCCTCCGGGACGCCGAGGCCCGCCTTGCGGAGAAAAAATTCGAGGAGTATTTTCTGACCAACGAGCTGTTTACGAACACCATCGTCGAGGCCGGCCGTATGCCGCGGGTCAGCCAGCTGATCGGCAGCTACCGCGACCAGCTTCGCCGTTATCGCAAGGTCACCCTTTCGGACCCTGTGCGTCAGCGGGAGGTGATACGGCAGCATTCGGACATTTTGGACGCCATAGAGGCTCGGGACGTCGAGCGTGTGGGCGAGCTCGTCTTCGAACATCTTCAGGGAGCCCTCGACGTCTGCAAACGGTATCGCAGCGTAACGCAAAAGTCGTAAATTCCCCTGGTGGGGGCATATTACCTGACGGGGGCATATCAAAGGAGGGAAAAATATGTTCAGAAAGTTGGCAATGGCGACGGTATTGGTAATGGTTTTTGCGGGGTCGGCGCTGGCGGCGTTTCCCGGCAGAAACTTCGAGTGCATCGCTCCGGCGGGGCCCGGCGGCGGATGGGACACCACCATGCGCATGGTGGCCCGGGTGCTGACGGAGAAGGGAATCGTCGGGAGGGCCATGCCCGTCATCAACAAGCCGGGCGGCGGCGGCGGCGTGGCGCTGGCGTACATCAACGCCAGAAAGGATCCTCACACGATCGCGGTCTACTCGCCTCCTCTTTTGCTCATCAACCTGACGGGGCAGACCGAGCTGAGCTACAAAAACGTCACCCCTCTGGCGATGCTCATCAACGACTTTGGCGCGTTCGCCGTACCGAAGGACTCCCCCTATAAGAACATCAACGACCTCTTCGACGCCATCAGAGAGGACCCGAAGAGCGTGAAACTCGGCGGGACCTCCTCGCCCGGCAGCATGGACCACATCCAGTTCCTGCACGCGGCCAAAGCGGCGGGCGTCGACGTCAAGGGCATCCCCTACATCGCCTTCCAGGGCGGCGAGGCGCTGGCGGCCCTTCTGGGAAGCCATATCGACGTCTACACCACCGGCATGGCCGAGGTCGTCGGTCCCCTCGAGGCGGGCGACATCCGCGTTCTGGCGATCACCTCTCCCGAGCGCATCAAAGAAGGTCCCCTCGCTCAGGTTCCCACGCTGAAGGAGCAGGGTGTGGACGCCGTCTTCATCAACTGGCGCGGTATTTTCGGCATTCCCAATATGCCCGAGGAAGCGCGAAACTTCATGGAGGACGCGCTGAAGAAGATGAGCGAGACCCCGGAATGGGCGGAAATTTGCGCCCGCAACGGATGGACGCAGGTGTTCATGGGCTCCTCGGAGTTCTCCGCGTTCCTCGAGAAGACAAATGAGGAGTACAAGAGCCTGCTGGAGACCATCGGTCTTTATCAGCAGGCAAAGAACTAAAGCGGAAGCAAGCGTTTTTCAGACTCAGGCGCTCAGGATGGACGTGTCCCCCCTGAGCGCCTCCTCACGGGAGGAACATTGCCCCATAGCGGAAGAAAATTAACGGGGTCTGGGGCCTACGGCCCCTGCGGGGTCTGGGGCAGAGCCCCATGGTTTGGGCTTTAAGTTGAATTAAAGAGGTGAAATTATGAGAAGAGATACCGTAGTCGGTCTGTTCAGTGTCCTTCTGGGCGGACTTTACGGTGCGGCGACCCTTCAAATCAGGGATGCGACCATAGGAAATCCCTGGAGTCCCCGCGTGTTTCCGTTGGGAATCAGCGTTTTTTTGATTCTCCTTGGCGTTGCCGCGCTGGTCGTGGACAGGAAAAAGGCCTCGGCCGGACACAGGGAAAGCGCTTCCGGAGCCAAAGATCCGGGCTGCATAAAGCTTATTGTCGGCACTGTCGTTCTGTGCGGAGCGTACGGATTCGCCTTCGAGCCCCTCGGCTACATCCTCTCCACGCTCTGTTTCATGTTCTGCCTGCTGACGCTGGTCAACGAGCCCAAACGCTGGGTCGCCAACATCGTCATCACTCTGATTTTCACGTTCGCGCTCTGGGGGACGTTCGTTTACGTGTTCGACATCATGCTGCCGTCTTTCAACCTGGAAGAGGTCAGGGGCTGGATTGGAGGGGGTATTTAACATGGAAGCCAACGTCATGCAAAACCTCATGCTGGGTTTTTCGGTCGCCATGAAGTGGCAGAACTTCGGGATGATGATCGTCGGCTCCGCTCTCGGGACCGTCCTTGGGATGCTTCCGGGCCTCGGCCCCTCCACGGGCATCGCCCTCCTGCTGCCGCTCACCTTCGTGATGCCGCCCGAGATGGCGCTCATCACGATGTGCGCCGTATACTACGGGGCCATGTTCGGCGGTTCGCGCAGCTCGATTCTGCTCAACATCCCCGGAGACGGGGCTGCGGTCGCGTCCTGCTTCGACGGATATCCCATGGCCCAGCAGGGTCGGGCCGAGGCCGCGCTCGCCATCTCCGCCATAGCGTCCTTTATCGGCGGGCTTATTTCCTGCGTGGCGTTCGTCGCCGTCGCCGTGCCCGTCGCGCGTTTCGCGCTGCGTTTCGGGCCGCCCGAATATTTCGTGCTGATGATTTTCGCGCTCGCCGCGACGGCCGCCATTTCGAAAGAAGCGATCCTGAAGGGCCTCATCTCCATGTGCATCGGCCTGATGCTCACCACCGTCGGCATTGACCTTCAGAGCGGCGTTCAGCGCTTCACCTTCGGCTCGGTGGAACTGCAGAGCGGCATCGACTTCGTGGTCGTCATCATCGGAGTCTATGGCCTCGGAGAGATTCTGAAGGAGTACCAGACCCTCCGCATGAAGGGCGAGGCGAGCGTGCAAAAGAAGTTTGGGCGCATCTGGATATCCTGGAACGACTGGAAGCGCTGCTGGCTGCCCATGCTGCGTCAGACGCCCATTGGGTTCTTCATCGGGGTTCTGCCCGGCGCGGGCGGGACCATCGCCGCGATGATGTCCTACAACAACGAAAAACAGCTCTCCAGGCACCCGGAGGAGTTCGGCAAAGGCGCCATCGAGGGTCTTGCCGCGCCCGAGGCCGCGAACAACGCCTGTTCCATCGGCGCGATGATTCCCATGTTCACGCTGGGCATCCCCGGATCGGGGACCACCGCCGTCATGCTGGGCGCTCTGATGATCTACGGGCTCCAGCCCGGACCGCTTCTGTTCCAGAACAACCCGGAGATCGCGTGGGGCGTCATCGCCTCCCTGTTTTTGGCCAACGTCATCTGCGCGATCATCAATATTCCCCTGGCCGGGCTTCTGGTCCGGGTGCTCGCCGTCCCCCCCCGCGTGCTGTACCCGCTCGTCATCGGGATGGCGTTCCTCGGCGTGTACACGATCAACTACAGCGCGGCCGAGTTCCTTCTGCTCACGCTTCTGGGCCTTCTGGGGTACTTCATGAAATGCTATAAAATTCCGACGGCTCCTCTGATTCTGGCCGTCGTGGTCGGGGCCAACATGGAGCAGTCGTTTCGACAGGCGCTCCTGATGAGCGACGGCAGCGGCGCCATATTCTTCCGTTCCGCCATCTGCAACGTCCTGTGGTTTCTTGCGGCGATCTCCATCGCCTGGCCCTTCATCTCCGACTGGCTGCAAAAGAGAAAGAACGTCGCGCGCGCCGCATAAATTCGCAGCCATATAAATTCACAGCCATGTACGCCGAACGAATCCTTCGCTTACCGGCCGAACTTCGGCAAAGAGCCGAACTCCTCGCCTCCCGCGGACTCTCCGTCCCGGGAAGCGGGGGGCCGGGTTCGGTCCTCGGGCTCTTCGAGGACCTGCCCTCCGGAGAGGAGCGGCTCGTAGCCACGGGCGCACTGATGGGGCGCGTCATACAGGGCGTCGCCGTCAGGGAAGAGCTCGATGGACAGGGCCTGACCTCCACGCTTTTGGGCTTCCTGATTCAGCGCGCCGCCGACGCGGGAATATGGCATCTCTTCCTGTTCACCCGACCGCGCGGAGCCTCCCGTTTCACCGCTCTGGGTTTTCGCCCCGTGGCGGAGACGGAGTCCGCTGTACTGCTGGAGTGGGGAAAACCGGGCATAGAGGAATTCCTGAACGGGCTGAAACGTGAAACGGAACACGTCTGCGGTTCCGGCGGGTGCGTTGTGGTGAACTGCAACCCCTTCACGCTGGGGCACCGATACCTGATCGAGACGGCGGCGAAAAAGAGCGGGCGGCTTTGCGTCGTCGTGGTCGGGGAGGATCGCTCCGAATTTCCCTTCGACGTCCGGTTCCAGCTCGTCCGAGACGGCGTGGCGGACCTCGATAACGTCGTCGTCCTGAGCGGAGGAGACTACGTCGTCTCTTCCGCGACCTTCCCGTCCTACTTCACGAAGGAGGAGGAGTTCGCCTCCGTCCACGCGACGCTTGACCTTACGATCTTCGCGGAGCGCATCGCTCCGGCCCTTTCCGCGACGAGGCGCTTCGTCGGAACCGAGCCCTTTTCCCCCGTCACGAACGTCTATAACGAGACGATGAAACGCCTCCTGCCCCAATACGGCATAGCGGTCGAGGAAATGGACCGTCTCCGGATCGACGGCGCCCCCGTCAGCGCCTCCCGGGTCCGTGCCCTTTTGCGGCAGGGCAACATCGAAGGCGTGCGAAACCTCGTCCCATCCACGACGTGGCGCTGGCTCGCCTCATCCGTGGCCGCACCGGTGCTGGAACGCCTGCGGACAGTGTAAGGAATACGATGAACACGTGCGACGTTCTTCCTGTTGCCAGGCAGAGTCTTTTCCTGTAAACTGTGCCTCAGGGAAATTCATTGTGCCGGAGGGTTGTTCGGGATGCCCGTGAACAGGGAATATAAGAACAGCGTCTTCACGAAGCTGTGCGAAGACAAAAAAAGACTGCTCGAGATTTATAA
>JAISSA010000017.1 GCA_031273365.1 Synergistaceae bacterium | reverse complement strand
TTGATTCCCTCAGACTCGCTTCCGGCCAATTCGACGTTGAAATTAAAACGCACCTGGCTGTCGCCGATATTGTTTTCCAGGACAAGGCCGGATGCGGCGTCAGGATATATCCGTTCTGTCAACGACGCATACGTCCGGCTGTAGAAGCCCAATGGGTCCGTGTCCTTATAAGCAGCCGCCAGTGCGTCGTCTGCGGCCATACGCTGCTTCAGCTTCAGTTCCTCTTTCTCGAGTTTGTCGTCGATCTCGGCAAAAAGCGTCAGCGCAGCATATTGTTCTTTAAGGGCACTGAGCCGGGATGATACCGCGGCATATTCGTCCAGAGCTCTTTTTCCTGTCAGGTCCCTGAGGATCTCTTCCCGTTCCACTGTAATAGCGTCACGCAATGCGTTTTGTTCCCTTATTTCCAAAGCGATGCGGATAAGGTCGGCATTCAATCGTTTACGCCGGTTTTGGATCATATCGGCGTGGAATTTCTCTACAGCCTCCAGGTGCGCCAGGGCTTCCGGCTTAAAAAAACGTTCCAGTCCTTCATATAAACGGAGAAGTTCCTTGCGGGAAATATCGGGCTCTACCTGCAATAACGATTCAATATTGCTTTTTTCGTAAGAAAGCTGAATGATCTTTTGATCGAGTTGCCTTATATGCTCCGTTTTTTCATTGGCTTCGGCTTCCAGTGCTCGATAGTCTTTGGCGACGACGAAATTTGCGAGGTCTTCTTCCAGCCTTTCGATTTCCTTTTGCAGATAATTTATCTGCGTTAAGGGTTTAACGCCGGAATGCGATACTTTTTTCAGTACAGGGTCGTTTTCCCAGAGCTTCCTGCTTTGTTCGATCTGTAAAATCGCTTTTCTATTTTGTATTTTTCCCAGAATCAGGGATGGCTCGACGCCCAGCAGATAAAGAGAACGCAGGGACGCAACTGCGTCGGGCTCTTTATTGATTTTCTCCGGGCGCAGCCAGTCGTCGCTTTCCCTTCGGGCGAAACGGGAAAAAAGAGAACGGAAAGAAACGTCGCCTTCTTCAGGAATCAGTCGAAAAACACCGCTATTATCAAGCCATTCCCGGTATTTGGAGAGCTTTACAGGGTTTTCGTCCAGCCAAATTTTTTTCCCGTTTCCAGTGCGGACCACCGCATGTTTTTTCCCGCCGACAGAAAATTGAAGCTCAAATTGCACATCGGGCAGGCATTCCCTGACCGGAGTGGGCGCATTTGAGCTGCCAAGGCAGAGATGCACAAGTTTTAACGCGAGCGTCTTGCCGGAACCGTTGGAGCCTCCGCCGCTCGTGGCCGATTTAGCCCCCAAAATAAGGGACAGTCCTGTTGGATTGAACCTGATGGACTTAAATTTCGGGTCATTGGCCGTCAGTTCTATGAGTTTCATGACGAGATCCTCTGTATGTGATTTTCGCCGACCAGAGTTACCTGCTTCAAAATAAGGAGGACGTCTATCGCCAGCACCACTTCTGTAAAATCAGGTTTGATGAGCCATGCAGATTCAGAAGAATTTAAGAAACTGTATAGTCCGTCAATGGTCATGGGCTCCACAAGAACAGCACGAATGTAACCCGCCAGCCCCAGAAGAGACTCGCAGAAGCGTACGTGTTTATGAGGCATCAGGGCCTCCAGGTGGCTCATAGAGATCACAGCTTTCAAAATATTTTGCAAAGATAATTTCGGCCTGATGAGGTTTTGTCCGTCGCGCGGTTCCGGGGTTTAAAACATGCGTTTTTTCCAGAGCCACCAGGCGGCGGCGGAGCTCAGGGCCGCCGCCAGAATCATGATCCAGCCGAAGGCGTGCCTCACCCCGCTGAGGGGCACGGCGACGTTCATGCCCCAAAAGCCGGAGACGACCATGGGAATCGAGATGATGACCGTCATCGACGCCAGAAATTTCATGACAATGTTGAGGTTGTTCGAGATGATCGAGGCGAAGGTGTCCATCATTCCGCTCAGCACGTCGCTGTACACCCGCACCATGTCGTAGGCCTGATCGTATTCGACGATCACGTCCGCCAGCAGGTCCCTGTCCTCCTCGCGCATCTTCACCAGCTGCTGAAACTGCTCGCCGTTCAGCATCCGCACCAGTCTGTCGATCGTCACGCGGTTGCTGCGGATCGCCCCGGTGAAGAAGGTCATGCCCTTTTCGAGGTCCATCAGCCTGAACAGCTCCTCGTTTCTCATGGACTGGCGCAGGGCTTCTCTGGTGCGGTCGGACATGCGGTTCATTTCGTTGAGGCATCGCAGGTAAGCGTCCGCCGTCTTATAGAGAATCTGCAAAAGAAATCGCGTGCGCTTCCACGTGCAAAAACCGCTGACGCCGCCTGTCGGGCCGGGCAGGATGTCGTTTTTCTCCAGGCAGACGGTGATAAAAAAATTACGCGTGATGACGACGCCCAGGGGCAGCGTGTCGAAACCGAAGTCAGCAGGGCGTTGAGGGATATTGATCACCAGAAGCACGCAGGCAGCGTGTCCGCTGTCCTCGTCCGCGTCTTCGAAGTCGATGCGGCTCGACTCCTCGACGTCCGTGGCCGCGGAGAGGAAATCCAGCGGGACGGCGGTCAGGCGGGCAATGTCCTCAAGTTCCCGGCGCGTCGGAGCGATGGCGCTAATCCAGCTTCCCGGACAGAGGTTGTCCATCGACAGTTCCTCGTGCCCGGGCGTGGATGCCCGCGTTTTCAACACTGAAATCAAAACGTCCCCTCCTCTGCCGTCCTCTTCAGAAACGGTAAGACATTATTTTAACAGAAGGTGAACGTTCCCCTGCCCCTCGGGCCTGAATGCTTTCCGAAAATGCTTGACAAAGGCGAAGGAGAGAGTATCATACGTAACATAATAAGAAAAAATTACCGTGATAAAAACTTATCATCATACACAAAGGGGTCAGTCCATTGGAATCGAGCGGGAAAGTTCGGAGTTATCTGCCTCTGGTCGATTTTCTGGCGGAGGTTGTCGGACCGAACAGCGAAATCGTCCTTCACGATCTGAGCAACGAAGAGAGTTCGCTCGTCGCAATCCGCAACGGGGGGTTGTCGGGCCGCGACGTCGGCGCGCCGATCACGGATTTTGCGAAACATGTCCTGCAGCACGGCAGGCACGAGGGGAAAAATTTCATCACGAACTACCTCGGCAAGGCCGGAAGCGCCGGAAAATTCCTCAAGTCCTCGACGTTCTTCATTCGCGACGACAATGACGAAATCATAGGATTGCTCGGGATCAATACCGACCTCTCGGCCCTTTCAGAGGCCCATCGGGTCCTGGGTCAGTTCCTCGCGATCGACGAGGATATCAACGGCGACTCTGCTCCATCCAGCACAAACGCCAACACAAACGCCAGCACAAACGCCGACGCAAACGACCACTTTTCGGTCAGGGAGATGGTTCTTTCCGTTATGGAGCAGGTTTTAGACAGCTATGGCGTCGATCCGGCAAGGATGACCGCGGATGAAAAAAAAGAGGCCGTCGAAGCGCTCAACAAAAAGGGGATATTCCTGCTCAAGGGAGTGATCTCAGACGTCGCCTCGCGGCTCGATGTTTCCGAACAAACCATATATAGATATTTAAAATAAATACGCAAATTTAAGATAAATACGTAAGATCTATAATTCACTAATTCACTGAATTCACCAGGGAGGAATCAGGCCATGGTCACTGATGTTACGCGCGAAAAAATTCTTTGGATATCCAACGAGGGGACGATTTATTTTAAAAAACCGACAAGCGTTCTGTCCGCTTTCGACGAGAACGAGACGCGGGCCGTCCGCGGGTTCCATGCGACGATTCCGGGTTACGAGCCGACGCCTCTGTGCAACCTGAAAAGCCTTGCGGAGACGCTTGGGATTGGGGGCCTGTACCTCAAGGACGAATCGTTTCGCTTCGGCCTCAACGCGTTCAAGGCTCTTGGCGGCGTTTACGCCATAGCGAGGTACCTGGCCGGGCGTCTTGGCAGGGACATCTCCCGGCTCTCCTGCACCGACCTGATGAGCGAGGAAACAAAAAAAATAACGGGGGACGTGACGTTTGCGACCACGACCGACGGCAACCACGGGCGCGGAGTCGCCTGGACGGCCCGGCTGCTCCATCAGAAAGCCGTCGTCCGTATGCCGAAGGGTTCCTCAAAACACCGCTGCGAGCTGATCGCGAACGAGGGCGCCAGCGTGACGATACGCGACGTCAACTACGACGAATCGGTGCGTCTGACGGCGCAGGAGGCTTCCGGGCAAGGGTGGGTCGTCGTTCAGGATACCGCGTGGCCCGGGTACGAGGAGATACCGCTCTGGATCATGAAGGGCTATGGAACGATGGTTGACGAGGCCATCGAACAGATGTCGGCGAACGGCGCAGGCAAGCCGACTCACGTCTTCATACAGGCCGGCGTCGGCTCGCTTGCCGGGGCGGTGCAGGCTATATTCAGAAATCGATTTCCCGAACGGCCGCCCAGAGTCATCGTGGCTGAATCCAACAGAGCGGACTGCTATTATCGCTCGGCGATCGCGGGCGACGGCCGTCCCCGCGCCGTTACCGGGGACCTCGACACGCTGATGGCCGGCCTCGCCTGTGGGGAGGCCAACTCCATCGCGTTCGACATCCTTCGCGATTACGCTTCGGCCTTTGTCTCCTGCCCGGACTACGTGGCGGCTCGCGGGATGAGGGTGCTCGGCAATCCTCTTGCCGGAGATCCCCGCGTCTGTTCGGGCGAGTCCGGCGCGCTCACGGCGGGCCTGCTCACATACGTCATGCAGGACGAGAGCCTTGCCGGGCTGCGCGATGCTCTGAAGCTGGACAAAAATTCCACCGTTGTGCTGTTCAGCACTGAGGGCGATACCGACCCGTCCCGTTACAGGCGCGTCGTGTGGGACGGAGAATTTCCAACCTGCGAGGTGATGAGCGAACCGACAAAATGAGCGGGAGATTTTTTCCATTTTTCCAGTCAGCAATGAGCCTGAACATTTGCGAGGGGGCATGGCAATGATACTTATCGGAAACGGAACGGTCATAACGCGTGACGTCGGGAAGCCGTTTTTCAGAGACGGCTGCGTGGCGATCGACGGGAAAATTATCGCCGGGGTCGGCAATTCGGGCGAGTTGAGGGAGCTCCATAAGGGAGCCCGGTTCATCGACGCGCACGGCGGATTGATAATGCCGGGTTTCATCAACGCTCACATGCACTATTACAGCGCATTTTCGAGGGGGTTGTCGGTCGGCGGAGCGCCGGCTCAGAATTTCAACGAGGTTCTCGAGCGTCTGTGGTGGAAACTCGACAAGGCCCTGTCCCTCGAGGACGTTTATTATTCCGCCGTGGTTTGCATGATCGACTGCATCAAAAACGGCGTCACCACGGTCATCGACCACCACGCAAGCCCGTCCGCCGTTGGAGGCAGCCTGTTTCGCATCGCGGAGGCCGCCTCGGAGCTGGGCGTGAGGAACTGTCTCTGTTACGAGGTTTCGGATCGCGACGGCAGGCAGGTCATGGAGGACGGGATCCGGGAAAACATCGATTTCATCAAACACGCCGCGCGGGACGAGAGCGGGCTGCTTGCCGGGACGTTCGGCCTGCACGCGTCCATGACGCTCTCGAACGATACTCTCGAGGCCTGCGCAAACGCCACGGGCGACTTTGCCGCCGGGTATCACGTCCATGTCGCCGAAGGACCGTCGGACGAGGAGGATTCCCTCAAAAAATACGGAAAACGGATAATGGCCCGTTTCCGGGATTTCGGGATAACCGGCCCCCGCTCCACGGCCGTCCACTGCATACACGTGAACGACGAAGAAATGGAGATTTTGCAGGATACCGGCACCGCGGTCGTGCATAACCCCGAGTCGAATATGGGCAACGCCGTAGGGGTCAGCCCGATCATTGACCTGTGCGCGCGGGGAATCACCGTCGGATTGGGCACTGACGGTTATGTGAGCGACATGCTGCAATCCTGGAAATTCGCGAACGCGCTGCAAAAGCACGCCCAAAAGCACCCCAACGTCGCGTGGAGCGAGATCCCGACCATGCTGTTCGACAACAACTCCAAAATAGCCGGACGTTATTTCAGGACTCCGACGGGGCGTCTTTTGCCCGGATATTCCGCGGACGTGACGGTTCTGGATTACCGGCCGCCAACGGAGCTTACGGAGGCGAACATCAACGGGCACCTGCTGTTCGGCGCGAGCGGGCGCGCTGTCACGACCACGGCAGCTCAGGGCAGGGTGCTGATGGAAAACCGCGTGATGAGCGATATCGACGAAGACGCCCTCCTGGCGAAGGCGAGAGAGCGCTCAAAAAAAGTCTGGGAGAAGGTTTAAAAACTAACGGGGTCAGGGGACTACGTCCCCTGCGGGGTATGGGGCAGCGCCCCATGTTTTTGGCTTCGTTTTTGGCTTCGAGTTGTCGACAAAGGAGGCAGCGCATGTCAGGCCATATGAGACCGCAATCTTTCAACAAGCTGATGACGTGGATACTCGAGGAGTACCGGACAAACGGGAGCATCTTTGGAATTCACAGGTCACTGTTTCACGAACCCCATGTCGGCGCTCCATACGTCTCCAGCCTCTTCGGAGAATACCTCGGCGCTCCGATAGGCCCGGCCGCCGGGCCCAATACCCAGCTTGCTCAGAACATCATCGCGAGCTGGCTCTCGGGAGCGCGGTTCATCGAGCTGAAGACGGTTCAGATAATGGACGAACTCGAGCTGGCGCGGCCCTGCATCGACATGGAGGACGCGGGGTTCAACGTCGAGTGGTCGCAGGAGTTGAAACTGGAGTCTTCCGTGAGGGAATACATAAAGGCGTGGGTGCTGATTCCGGTATTGCGCCGTATTCTGGGGCTGGAGGACAGACCCGACGGCGTCATTTTCAACCTGAGCGTCGGCTACAACCTGAAGGGCATACTCGAACCGCGTATGCAGCGTTTTATCGACACCCTTCTCGACGCGGGTCCCGTGATCGACGAATACAGAAGCGAGCTCGCGAAAAATTTCCCGGAGTTCCGCGACGTTCCGATCCGTTCGCGCATCACGAACAGCTGTACCCTGTCCACGATGCACGGCTGTCCTCCGGACGAAATCGGCCGCATCGCGGAATATCTTCTCAGGGAACGGGGTTTCCACCTCTCCGTCAAGCTGAACCCAACACTGATGGGGCCGGACTTCGTCCGGGAGACGCTTGGCAGAACCCTCAACTACGCTGAAATCGACATTCCCGACGGGGTGTTCGAGCATGATCTGAAATATCCTCAGGCCATAGAGATCATAAAAAAAATGAAGGCGCTTTCGGCGGAGCAGGGCAGGTTTTTCGGCGTCAAGCTGAGCAACACCCTCGCCATGCGCAACCATAAGGGATTCATGCCGGGCGGGGAGATGTACATGTCCGGACGCCCGCTCTATCCGATCACGATGAACCTCTGGAACAGGCTGAACGGGGATATGAAGGGGGAGCTGAACGTCTCGTACTCCGCGGGAGCCGACGCGATGAACATGGCCCGCCTGTTTTCCTGCGGCGCGCTCTCCGTGACGATGGCGTCCGATATTCTGAAGCCCGGCGGTTATTCCCGTTTCCTTCAGTGTCTGGAAAATCTGGAAAACGAGATGAAAAGCCAGGGCGCAAAAACTCTGGCCGAGTTTGCCGCGAACAAAGACGCCAGCCTTGCCCGCGCGGCTTCGGAGGCCCTGTCGGACCCCAGATACAAAAAAAATTATTTTGCGGGTCCGCCGAAGGTATCGTCCAAACTCGCCCTCTTCGACTGCGTCGAGGCCCCCTGTATGGAGAGATGCGCCGTCTGTCAGGACATCCCGTCGTACACCCTGCAAATTTCGCGCGGCGACTATGACGGGGCTCTCTCGACGATCCTGTCGAAAAACCCCCTGCCCGGGCTGACCGGGCACGTCTGCACCCATCTTTGCGAGACCGGCTGCACGAGGGCCAACTACGACGAACCGGTCGGGGTGAGGGCCCTGAAACGCTTCGTTTCCGATTTAAAATCCATTTTAAAACCAGGGGCGGGCAGGGCGAATACGTCCAAAATCGCCGGGAACGGCAGGAAGGTCGCGGTCATCGGGGCCGGCCCCTCCGGGCTCGCGGCGTCTGCCGCGCTGGCGCTCGCCGGGGTGGAGGTCACGGTTTTCGAGGCCGGCGAGCGGGCCGGCGGGATGATGGCGATAGCTCCGGAGTTCCGCCTTCCGCGCAGGGTGCTCGACGAGGACGTGGAACGCATAAAGTCGCTGGGGGTGGAAATCAGGCTGAATACCCGGGTTGACAGTATTCCCGGGAGCCTGCTGCGCGACGGTTACGACGCCGTTTACGTCGCCTGCGGGTTTCCGATGGACGCCCTGCCCGGCATCGAGGGCGACGACGCGGACGGAGTGTGGGGCGCGCTCGCGCTGCTGAGGGAGACCGCGGCCGGAAGGCGACCGGACCTCGGCAGAAAAGTCCTCGTCCTTGGCGGCGGCAACACCGCCATGGACGCGGCTCGTACCGCCGCGCGGCTCTCGGGTTCGCCCGTCACCGTTGTTTACAGGAGAACCAGAGAAGAAGCGCCGGCCGTAGCCGAGGAGCTCGATACGCTGTTCGAGGAGGGCAATCGTCTCGTCGAACTCGCGACGCCGCTCAGGGTGATCACGCGAGACGGGAAGGTGTGCGGACTGGAGTGCGGGCGCAATCGCCTCGGGGAGCCGGACGCGAGCGGCAGGAGAAGGCCGGAGCCAACCGGGGAGACGTTCGTGCTGGACGCGGACTCGATAATCTCCGCGATCGGGCAGAGGCCGGACAGGGCTCCATTTGAAAACACAGGAACCGAAAACACAGGCATTGTGTTCGGCCGAAACGGCGCGATCGAGACGGCCGGGAACTGCCGCACCGGGGAGCGCGGCGTTTACGCCGGAGGGGATGCCGTCACGGGGCCCGCGACGGTCGTTCAGGCCTGTGCCGACGGAAGGCGCGCCGCTGAAGCCATATGCGCCGAACTGGGCGTCGCCCTGCCCGAAAGCCCCCGTCCTCCGCAGCCTGCAGGCGAGGAACTGGCCGCAATCAGGCGGGCTCGGGTTCGTAAAACATTCAGGAATCGCGAACCCCATCTGTCGCGTGATCTGCGCGCCGGGTTCGAGCTGGTCGAAACCACGCTGGGCGAGGCCGAGGCCGTGGCGGAGGCGAAGCGTTGCCTGCAATGCGCTTCCGTGTGCGGCAAGTGCGTCGACGTCTGTCCGAATCGCGCGAATTACAGCGTCGTCACTCCGCCGGTGTCGGTTTTGCTGCCGAAGTTGCGGGTTGTCGGCGGTTCGCTCCGCTCCGGAGCGATGGAGCCTCTGTCGATAACGCAGGGCAGCCAGATCGTCCACATCGACGACTTTTGCAACGAGTGCGGCAACTGCGGCGCGTTTTGCGTACACGACGGCAGGCCCTACATGGACAAACCGAGGCTGTGCCTGAACGAAGGGGATTTCGTGTCGCAGGACGACAATGTGTTCCGCGTGGAGGGTTCCGCTGTCCGCAGGCGAACGGGCGGCAAAGAGGAGAGCCTGACCGTGGAGCGTTGCGGCGGCCTGACGGCCTGTGTCGTGTATGAGAACGAAAACGTCAGGGTGAGGCTGGACCCGGGTTACGGGGTGCGCTCCATGGAGATGAAAAAAGCGTTCGACGGGGAGCTGTCGCTCAGAAGCATGTTTGAAATGTCCGTGCTGTACAACGGAATAAAAAATTCGTTGCCGTGGCTGATCGATTATTGAGGCGGGGGTTTAATTAATGGGCGAACGGGCGCGGGGACACGTTCCCCCTGCCCCCCGGACTTTAAATAGGGGTTCCAGGGGGGCCAGTGAGCCCCAGGGGCGAACGGGCGTGGGGACACGTCCCCCTGTCCCCCTGGGCTTTAAATAGGGGTTCCAGGGGGGCCAGTGAGACGAACGTAGTGAGCGAACGGGCCCTGCCCCCCTGGTTTTAAATTAAGGAGGAGAACAATGCTCGATTTTAAGAAGATCAATGAACTGGCCGTGAAGTACGAGCCGGATATGACGAAATTTCTTCGCGACATGATCGCGATTCCCAGCGAGAGCTGTGACGAGAAGAAAGTGGCCGAACGCATAAAGGAGGAGATGGAGAGGGCGGGATTTGACAGAATTCGGATCGATCCGATGGGCAACATCCTGGGCTATATCGGGAATGGCGGGCATCTGATCGCTATGGACGCGCATATTGACACCGTGGGGATCGGCAACGCCGGCAACTGGGAATTCGATCCGTACAGGGGCTTCGAGGACGCGGAGAGAATCGGAGGGCGCGGCGGCAGCGATCAGGAGGGCGGAATGGCCTCCATGGTGTACGCCGGAAAGATAATCAGGGAGCTGGGCCTCGATGCGGACTATACCCTCGTCGTCGTGGGCTCCGTACAGGAGGAGGACTGCGATGGGCTCTGCTGGCAATACATAATCAACGAGGATAAACTGCGTCCGGACTTCGTCGTCAGCACCGAGCCGACGGATGGCGGCATCTATCGCGGGCAGAGGGGCCGGATGGAGATATATGTCTCCACGAAGGGAGTGAGCTGCCACGGTTCAGCGCCGGAGCGCGGCGACAACGCGATCTACAAAATAGCGCCCATCCTGCTCGAGCTGCGGGCGCTTCACGAGAACCTCAAGGACGACGAATTTTTGGGCAAGGGGAGCCTCACCGTGTCGGAGATATTTTTCACCTCGCCCTCGCGCTGCGCGGTGGCCGACAGCTGCAAAATATCGATCGACCGTCGCCTCACGAGAGGGGAGACGCCCGAATATGCCCTTTCGCAGATACGGAGGCTGCCGTCCGTCGTCGCCTCGGGGGCGGAGGTGGGCGTGTACCGGTACGACCGCCCGTCGTATACGGGGCTGACCTACCCGACCGACTGCTGCTTCCCGACGTGGGTCATCGAGGAGGATCACCCGGTGTGCGGAACCCTTATGGAGGCTTACGAGAGCCTGTTCGGAAAGAGGGCCCGGCTCGACAAGTGGACGTTCTCGACGAACGGAGTGGCGATAATGGGTATGCATGGAATACCCTGCATCGGGTTCGGCCCGGGGCACGAAGATCAGGCGCACGCTCCAAACGAGCTGACGTGGAAGAGGGAACTCATTGACTGCGCCGCCATGTACGCGGCGATCCCAACGATTTACGTGGAAAAATACGCCAAAAAGATGCCGGAGAGCACAAGAAACATTATCTAACGGCCTAACGGCACGGGTGATTCACAAAAAGGCAGGCGTTCAAATTGGGGGACCGGCTCTGAGCCCCGGGGCGAACGCTTACCGCAAAAAAATTTCAGGAGGTTTTTGTCATGCAGACTGTTTTTCGCGGAAGGCATTTTATCGACGTCGAGGATTTCACAAAAGAAGAGGTCGACACGATGATCGAGGTTTCGTATGACCTCAAGTCGAAGTTTGCGCAGGGGGTTCCCACTCCTTATCTCAGGGACAGGAGCCTGTTTTTGATCTTCTTCGAGCAATCGACCCGCACCCGCAACTCCATGGAGGCAGGATTCGCCCAGCTGGGCGGACACGCGGGATTTCTCGACTCGAGCAATATGCAGATCGCGCATGGAGAGTCGGCAAAGGACACCGCGATAATTTTGTCCCGCTTCGGGCATGGCATCGCGTGTCGTTACTGCAACTGGGGTTACGGCAACAGGTACCTGAATGAAATGGCGAAGTGGTCCACGGTCCCTGTCATGAACCTTCAGTGCGACCTGTATCATCCGTTCCAGGCGCTCGCCGACCTGATGACGATGAAGGAGAAGTTCGACGGCGGGCTGAAGCGTCTCAGGGTCTCCATCATCTGGGCGTACGCCGAGAGCCACAAAAAGCCGATATCCGTGCCTGTGTCGCAGGTGTTGCTGTTCCCCCGCTACGGCATGGACGTCACGCTCGCGCACCCCAGGGGCTGGGAGCTTCCGGATTGGGTCGTCGCGAAGGCGAAGGCGAACGCCGATCGTTACGGCGGGACCGTGACCGTCACCGACGACGAGGCGGCGGCCTACAGGGGCGCGCACATCGTAATCCCGAAAAACTGGGGCAACTGGGTCAATGACCAGACGGGCAACGCTCCGGCGGGCGCTGTGAAGGTCGTGAACGACGCGCTGAAGGCGCACCGGTCATGGAAGTGTACGGAGGAGAAAATGGCCACCGCCGACAGGGACGTCATTTACATGCACGCGCTCCCCGCCGACCGGAACAACGAGGTCGAGGACGCGGTCATCGACGGCCCGCACTCGGTCGTGTACGACGCCGCGGAGAACCGCCTTCACACCGCAAAAGCGGTAATGACGCTCCTGATGAACGGAAAATAAAAAAAACGGGGTATGGGGCAGAGCCCCAAACTAAACGGGGTCAGGGGACAAGTCCCCTGCGGGGTATGGGGCAGCGCCCCATGGTTTTTGTTTTGTTAATCTGTTGACATTAATAAAAAAGGAGCAAAAAGGCCCATGGATACGAACGCTGAAAAGAAAAACCTTATCTACCGGCTCGACGGGAGGCCTCCTTTTTCTATAGCTTTTCCTCTTGGGCTGCAGCACGTGCTCGCGATGTTCACCTCGAACCTCGCGCCCTGTTTTATCCTTGCGGGGATTGTCGGGCTCGATGAGCCGGGCAGGATAATCATGGTGCAGTGCGCGATGTTCATCTCCGGCGCTACGACGTTTTTCCAGCTCTATCCCATTGCCCTCTTCGGGAAAAAATCGAAGCTCCCGCGCATTGGGGCCGAGTTGCCGATAGTCATGGGCACGGCGTTCGCGTTTGTCCCGACGTCGATAACGATAGGAAAGGCCTACGGGCTTCCCGGCGTCCTCGGGGGAGCGCTCGTCGGGAGCCTCGTCGAGTTCGTGATGGGGTTCACCATCAGGCCGCTCAAAAAATTCTTCCCCCCTCTCATCATCGGCGCGGTCCTGATCGCGATCGGCATCAACCTGCTCAAAGCCGGCACGGGGTACTGGGCCGGCGGGGTGGGGAGCGCCGATTACGGATCGCCCCAAAACATGCTCCTTGGCCTTCTGGTCTTCGTTACGGTCGTGCTGTGCCAGAGGTTCGGGAAGGGCATGGTACAGGTTTCGGCGCTTCTCACGGGAATTCTGGTCGGGTATGTCGTCGCGTTTTTTATGGGAACGCTCAACTTTTCGGCGCTTTTCGACGCCTCATGGTTCGCGGTCCCGATCCCGTTTCGCTTCGGCTATGAATTTCACCCCGACGCGATATTGAGCTTCGCAGCGCTTTACGTGGTCTCCGGACTCGAGACGATCGGCAACACGTCCGGCATAACGGTCGCGGCCTTCGACCGCGAGGCGACCATCGAGGAGACGAGCGGCGCGATCCTGGCGGACTCGTTCGGGTCCATGATCGCCTCGGTGTTCAACACCCTCCCGAACACGGCGTTCGGGCAGAACGCGGGGCTTGTCGCGATGACGAAGGTCGTCAACAAATTCACCATTGCGACCGGGGCCGCTACGCTGGTGCTGGCCGGGTTCGTCCCGAAGGTCGGCGCGCTCTTCACCATTATGCCGAACCCGGTGCTGGGCGGAGCTATAATTGGGGTGTTCGCCATGATCACCATCAACGGGATCAAGCTGATCGCAAAAGCCGGTTTCAGCCAGCGCAACATCACGGTGCTCTCCGTCACGTTCGCTCTGGGCATGGGACTCGCCACCGGACCGGAGGCTCTGATAAGCCAGCTGCCCTCCATCGTGCGCTACGTGATGAAGGATTCGGTGGTGGCCGTCTGCGTCATCGGGATTATCATGAACATCATTTTCCCGCCGGACGGAGCGAGTACGGCTGTCATCGAAGTGGGATAGAAGTAAATGTTCGCGGCCGGGGGTTCCTGCCACGCCTGTTTTTCCGGGAACCCCCGATCGGGAACTTAAAGCTTAAAAACTTAAAAGCTTAAAAGCTTAAAAACTGCGGGGCCGGCCCCGCACCCCGCAGGGGACTTAGTCCCCTGACCCCGTTTATTTTTTTCTTTTTTTCCTTTTTTTTCTCAGGGGGGGATTCTTTTGGCTCTTGTGCTCAGTGGAGGAAAGGTTGTCAGCGCGGCGTCTGTCTTTCAGGCTGACGTCAGAATTGAAAGCGGCCTTATCG
>JAISSA010000278.1 GCA_031273365.1 Synergistaceae bacterium | reverse complement strand
TTCGGCGTCTCGGACTCCGGGGTGTCCCAGGTCGTCGAATCGATCACTTCTTCTCCGACGATGACCAGTCCATCGACAGGCGTCGAGGCAAGAACGGCGTCGCGCTCCTCCGTGGTAAGGGGCGACGGCGCGGAGATGGTCGGAATCAGGTCTTCGCCCGCGATTTTGGGACGAGTGCGTACTGTAAAAGAAGGCGTTTCTCCGTCGTGCCTGAACTCACGCCTCAGGGTGCGAATATCCGGCCTTTTTTCCCAACTTTCCCGGGGCATCCCCTCCGTCGCAAAACGCCTGGACGCGCTCCGAAAAAAACGGACAGGCATCCTGAACCCGAAAAGAATCGCGGACAGCGCCAAAGACAGGAAGGCCACGATAACGGTGCCGGGAGCGCCGAGGTTCAGGACAAAAAACCGGGCGAGCCCCCTGCCGACATGTCCGGGTTCACCCCACACCCAGGGCAGCGTCAGGTCGACATATCGAATCAGGCCCAGCGCAAAAGCCGTGGTAAAGTACAGCTGCAACGTCCCGACAATTTGCCCCAGGGGTCTCGGTATCTGTTTTCCGGTGATCCACGCGACGCAAATATAAAATAAAAACGCCACCGGCACGAGGAGGGCTCCTCCCCATGTCGTGCGCAGGTACTCGCCAAGCATTCGTCCGCGTATGCCCGTCCAGCTGATGCCCAGCAGGGACCCCGCCAGATACAGGGTCCCTGCCATAAAAAGAAGGACGACCAGTTCGAACCAGCTTCCGCGTGAAGAAGTCCGGCGGGCGGGCCTGCCTTTTGGAGAGGCGGTTTTCATTTTTCTGTTCCGAGGCGATGCCATGGTTTCAACTCCTATTCCGCTCTTGCTTTCTTTATGTTTCGGCGGTGCTCTTCATAAGAGGAGGCAAAATAATGATGACCGTCCTTCCTTGCGACATAGTAATAATGATCATTTTCCTCAGGCGCCAGCGCCGCGCTCCAGGATTCCGCGGACGGAATGCATATGGGAGCCGGAGGCAATCCCGGAAAGATGTAGGTATTATACGGGGAATTCAGCTCGAGATCACTGTACAGAACGCGGGTCAGGCCTCTCCCTTTGAGCTTCCAGGCATAAATCACCGTCGCGTCGATCTGCAATAACATTTCCTTCTTAAGCCTGTTGGCGATCACTCCCGCAATCATGGGCCGTTCGTCGTCCCAGAGCGCTTCCCGCTGGACCATGGAGGCGACGGTCGACGCCTCGCGCAGGTCTTTCGACGTCACGTCCGGAGAAAGCAGAACTCCGAATCTGTCCCACCAGGCGTGAGTCGCCACCTGAACCAGCTCACCGGGCGTTTCTTCGACGACAAAATACGTCTCCGGCAGCAAAAACGCGATACGTCCCTCCTCGGTCGAGGGAATACGGGAACGCATCGGCACGGGGTAATTCGAGTCGTTGAGGATCGATTTTCGAAGCAGGTCGCCGCCCTCCGGCAGGGCAGGGTTTTCTTCCTCGTCGAAGAGCCCCCTCAGGGAAAAGATGTCCATCCCGGGAATAATGGTGAGGATCGACGAAACGGGCTGTATGGACCGCAACTGTCTCGCCAGGTTCCAGGCATTCGCCCTGCTGACGCGATACTGGCCGGGGCGAATTTTTCGATCGATGCCAAATCGCGCCATCCACCGCGACAGCCTGGCCGGGGATTCCGTCAGCGCCCCCTGTTCGTGGAAGGCCTGAGCGCACTGCCGGGCGTTCAATCCCGGTCTGATGACGACGACCTTCATTTCGCCGTGGGGAATGGATAACGTGCGGTCCCAGAAATCCATGGGAATTTTCATATAAAACGCGGCGGCTCCCAACCCAATACCCAACAGAAGAAGAATCAGGAACAAACCCAGCATCAACAGCCCTTTTTTCATCGAGCAGAGCAACTCCCATTTTTACAGAAGGCCGGGTTAAAACCCGGGCAGAATCCGCCCGGCGCGCTGGAGTCCCCGGTTCACGCTTCCGGCGGTTCCAGTGGATTTAATCGGCGCTTCCTGATTAGTTTACCAGGTGTCAACGACTTAAACAAAAATTAAGCAAAAACCATGGGGCTCTGCCCCACGCCCCGCAGGGGACGAGTCCCCTGACCCCCGTTATTTTCTCCTTATTTTCTCCTTATTTTCTCCCGTCGCCGCAGATGAACATCGCGTCTCCAAACGAAAAAAATCGGTATCCTTCCGCGACGGCCCGGGAGTAAACCCCCTGCAGATCCATGAGCGCGGTCTCTTCCCGAGCCGCTCCCTCGCGAAGGTTCGCGACGAAGGCAGCCACCATCATCAAAAGAGAGCTTTTGGGCAAATGAAAATTCGTGAGCAGAGCGTCAACCACACCATACCGAAACCCGGGGCGAATGAAAAGCTCCGTCCTCCCCGCTCCCGGGGAGATCAGACCGTTTCCCGCGGCCATCGACTCCAGCGTCCGGGCCACGGTCGTTCCCGCGGCCACGACGCGACGCCCCCTCGCTCTGCAGGCTTTTATGGCCTCTTCCGTGGCCTTCGACGCCTCGCAGCGCTCGCCGTGAATACGATGGTCCCGAATGTCCCGCGCCCTGACCGGACGAAACGTTCCCAGCCCCACGTGCAGAGTGACCCACGCAATTTCCGTGCCGCGCTCCTCCAGACGCCTCAAAAGGTCCTTCGTAAAATGCAAGCTCGCCGTGGGCGCGGCCACCGAGCCGTCCCGCGCCGCAAAAACCGTCTGGTACGACTCGCGGGGCGTGCCCGTCGCCTTTATATAGGGCGGCAGAGGCGCCTGGCCGTATCGATCGAGAAACGCCAGCACGTCCTCTCTGTCTGTCCCGACGCGCACGACGCGAAGCCCGTCATCCACGACCTGCTCGATCTCCAGAACGCGGTCGCCGACGGAAACCTCCGATCCCGCAGGCAGTCGTCGCCCCGGGCGAACCAGAGCCTTCCAGCGACGAAACGTCGTCTCCTCGGGCTCGAGCAGCAAAATTTCCGCCGCCCCTCCGCCGGGCCCGCTTCCCGTGAGGCGCGCGGGCAGGACCCGCGTGTCGTTCAAAACCAGAAGATCGCCGGGCTCCAGATACTCCTGAATATCCCGGAACACGCGGTGCTCCATCCGATTGTTCAGGGCGTTCCACACCAGAAGACGGGAACTGTCCCTCGGAACCGCCGGCGTCTGAGCGATCCGTTCCGCCGGCAGGTCATAATCGTAAGCCTCCAGGCTGTACAGGTCGATCATTTAAATTTTCTGACGGTCGTTCCCGGATAATAGTATTCAAGAACACGTTCGGCCTTCCAGCCTTTTTTGACGAGCGCCTGAGCCCCCCACTGGGAAAGCCCCACGCCGTGTCCCCATCCCCTGCCCTGAAAGACGAAATAACCGTCTTTCCCCGTTATGACCTGACCGGCGCGAAGAGCGGGCATGGAAGTGTCCGGCCTCGTCTTCGGCAGCGAAACACCCGGGGCCGCGGCCCTGCCGGAGCCGCCCCGCTGTATTCCAATGTAAAGATACCCCTTTCGTTTTTCGGGATTCATCAACATATCCATCAGCTCCGCCGCGGTAAAAAACCCGTCGCTCGTCATTCGCGTCAGGCGGCCCTCTTCCGTCTCCGACATGGGAGTGTTCGAGGTCGGCGCCGGCGCCCTGGGCAAAAAATCGCTCTCGTCGGCGATCGGCCATGCCGACTCCGACGCCCCGGCTGCGCCCGGCGTTCCGTTCTCCACGGGAGCGCCTCCCGTCAGCATCGTGCTCTTCAGGACATTGGGACCAATCGCCGTCCTGAAGAGACTGGATTTTACCGAGGCGGAGCCGGCGCTTCCAACGAACGTGAAATTTATCGCACGCCCCCCGGCGTCAACCTCCGAGACGCGCACTTCCCTGACCTGCCCGACGCCGACCCCTATTTTGGCGAGGGCAGCCTGTAACTGCGACGCGGGGATCCTCGCGGTCCACCCGGAATGGGGCGACTGATACTCGACGGGCTCTCTGACGCCCGTCAGATAAGGGAGGTTCTTTCCCCACACGTGCGCGTTGGTGGCGGTATACCCTCCGCTGTCCGAATGAAACGGCGTAAAGGCCAGTTCGTTCCGCCACGTCACGATCTCGCCCTCCGTCGCCCGTATGGCCCGGTCCGTGGCGGCCGTCTCCACCCCGGCCCCTCTGTAGACCTGATCGGAGGTGCTGTCGCCGACGTCGTAGCCGCGCGCCGAGCGGTTGAGGCTTTGACGCACGCCATAGGTCCGGGAGATGATCGCCTGAATTTTCAGGTATTCCTCCGGCCATTTGGAACTGGCCTCCGCGGGCAACACGCCCCGCAGATAATCCTCCACGTCCAGAACGTTGATCAGGATAAATTCCCGGGTGACGAAAAATCCGCCGCGGTATTTTCTGCCGTTGTAACCCAAAAGCCCTCCGCCGGAGATACGCAGCGGAAGAGGCGCCTTCGTCTTACCGACAACCGCGGAGGACCCGGAACGCGTCAGCGAGATCGATTTCCCCGGGCTGTGGGTTTTATTGGCGGCGTCGACAATTTTCAGCGGGCCGTCCGACGTTATCGTAACGCTCGAAACGCCCTCCGCAAGACGCACGTAAATATCCCGGGCCTCCACGGCACGGAGGGACGTCATAACCAGCAACAGCGACAAAAAACACACCCGGAAGTTCTTTCGCAACGCACCTGCCCCCCAGATTTATGAAATACCCGCCAGAGCTCGCTCAGCCCTGGGCTTCGGAGTCTGCCCCCTAAAGTGGGAAGGGTACTGGTCTCCCTGAACCCCAATGCCGTCCTGAGTGCCTGCCAGGGCAAAGCTGAACGCACGGGGCCGAATACTAAAATCATAACATTTGCATCAGCAGACTGCAAATCAGCGCCGCCTCCGATCGAGGCGCGGCTTCCGCTCTGTTCCGGCCCCTTCGCTCCGATTCCTTCATTTCGGTTCTTCCATATGGCCGGGATCTGTTTTCCGAATGTACGCGTAGCCCCCGGCGGTCACGCGGCGTCCGCGCGGCGTTCGCTCCAGCAGTCCCTTTTGAATGAGGTAGGGTTCGTAAATGTCCTCTATGGTCTGGGTGTCCTCGCTCAGGGCGGCCGCTATCGTGGAGAGCCCCACCGGCCCCCCGTCGAAGAGGTCGACGATCGCGCGCAGGATGCGGCGATCGCTCTCGTCCAGCCCCTCCGGGTCGATCTCCAGCATGTCCATGGCCTGGTCCGCCAGCTCGGCCGTGATGGCGCCCGTCCCCCTGACGGCGGCGACGTCGCGTACGCGCCTCAGAAGGCGCAAAGCCACGCGAGGCGTTCCCCGGGACCGCCCCGCGATCGCGTTCGCGGCCTCGTCCATAATTTCCACGCCGAAGGCCCGGCTGCCGCGGCGGACGATCAGGGCCAGTTCCCGATCCGTGTAGTGCGAAAGCTGTTCCACGATGCCGAAACGGGCGCGCAGCGGAGACGTCAGAAGGCCCAGACGGGTGGTCGCGCCGCAAAGGGTGAAGCGCGGCAGAGAAAGACACAGCGTTTTTGCCAGAGGGCCCTTGCCGACGACGATGTGGAGAGAAAAGTCCTCCATGGCCGGATAGAGAATCTCCTCCACCTGCGCCGGAAGGCGGTGTATCTCGTCAATGAAGAGAACGTCGTTGCTCTCGATATTGGAAACGATCGCGGCCAGATCGCCGGTTCGCTCCAGGGCCGGGCCCGTGGTCGTGCGCAGCTGGCCTCCCATTTCATGGGCGACAATCCCCGCGAGGGTGGTTTTGCCGAGGCCCGGAGGGCCATAAAAAAGGGCATGGTCGAGAGGTTCCCCGCGACCCTTTGCGGCCTGCATATAAATATGAAGTTTTTCCCGAACCTTCTCCTGCCCGATAAAGCCGTCCAGCGTGGTTGGCCGAACGGCCAGATCCTCCTGAGAGCGGGGCGGAGAAAAAAAACGATCTTCCTTTTCGTCCTGCATAAAATTTACGTCTCCATTCGGGTTTTAAGAGACCGGCTATTTGCGCTGCAGTTCCTTCAGCGCCGCCTTCAACAGCTCCTCTTCGTTCATTTTATCGTAGTCGTCGCCCCACGCGGCCTGTACGATCGCCAGAGCCGCGCCGACGTCGCCCTGAGAAAAACCGAGCGAACGGAGGGCGTCTCCGACCGTATCCGCGACCCTGCTCCGGCTGACGGCCCCGGACAGCACCGAGGCGAAGTCCTTCGACAGGCTGTTCTTCAGCTCGAAACAAAGCCGCTCCGCCGTCTTGCGCCCCACGCCCGGCACGCGCATGAACGCGTCCACGTCGGCCATGGAAACCGCGCGGACAATCTCCCCGGCCGGGAGCACGTTCAGAATGCCCATGCCCGTCCGTCCGCCGATTCCCTTGATCGTCGTGATCTTCAGAAAAAGTTCGCGCTCCGTCTCGTCCATAAAGCCGAAAAGTACGACCCCCGCCTCCGAGATCTGCAGGTACGTCGTCAGGCGGACGCGGGCGCCCCGCGCACAGAGGGCGAGCGCGCCTCTGGAGCACAGAACGTCGAAGCCCAGACCGTTCACGTCAAGGACCACCGCGGTCTCCGTTATCGAAAGCACCTCGCCGCAAAGAGAGCGAATCACAATCCGTCAGATCCTTTCAGGGTCGGAGCTCGCAGGGGCAACGCCCACAGGGGCGACGCCCTCATGGGCAGGCCGCCCTCCGTATCCTCTGCTCATGTCGATAAAAGGCCAGCCCCGTCAGCGCGACCGCCAGCGCGTCGGCGGCGTCGTCCGGCCGCGGGATCGCGTCGAGCGACAGGAGCCGCTGGATCATCCGCTGAATTTGCGTCTTGTCGGCTGTCCCCGTCCCGCAGACGGCCATTTTGACCTGACTGGGCTTGGGCTCCAGCACCGACAGGCCCCTCTGCGCCGCAAGAAGCATCACCACGCCTCTGGCCTGCCAGACGTACTCCGCCGTCGTGCTGTTGCGCCCGAAAAAAAGGCGCTCCACGCACATAAAATCGGGAGAGCGGTTTTCGACCTGCTCCCCGAGGGCATCGTACAGGCAAAGGAGGCGTTGGGTAAAGGGCATCTCCGGCCCCGTTTCCACACATCCGTAGGCGAGGGCGCGGACGACCATCCCCGACTGCCTCACCAGACCGTACCCGAGACGCGCCAGACCGGGGTCCACCCCAAGGCAAACCAGTCCGGGTTCCGAGGACTGCACGCTACTCCTCTATCTGCGCGGCGATCTCGTCGGTAATGTCGAAATTGGAGTAGACGTTCTGAGTATCGTCCTGTTCCTCCAGCGTGTCGATCAGGCGAATGATTTTTCGGGCGACCTCCGCGTCCGTTATTTCGACGGGGACTTTGGGAACCATTGGCGTTTCGGCGCTTTCTATCACGTAGTTCGCCTTTTCGAGGGCGGCCTGCAGGGTATGGAGATCGGAGGGGTCGCTGTACAGGGTGTATCCGTCGTCGGAGGCCTCCATATCGGTCATGCCCGCGTCCAGCCCGCAGGCCATCAGAGCGTCCTCGTCCAGTCCCTTCCCCGTAACCTCTATGACGCCCCGGCGCTCGAACATCCAGGCCACGCTGCCCGCATCGCCCATCTGCCCGCCGTTGCGCGTGAGGAGCGCGCGAATCTCGGGCGTCGTGCGATTGCGGTTGTCGGTCATCACCTCGATAAGAATGGCGATGCCCTGTGGGCCATAGGCTTCGTAGGTCAGCTCCTCGTAGGCCGCTCCCGCGATCTCTCCCGTGCCGCGCTTGATTCCCCGCATGATGTTGTCCATGGGGACGCTCACGGCTTTCGCGCGGTCGATGGCCGTCTTCAGGCGCATGTTCATCGACGGATCTCCGCCCCCCTCCTTCGCCGCGACGATAATCGTACGAACCAGCTTCTGGAAAAGGTTGCCGCGCCTTGCGTCCTGCGCCGCCTTTCTGTGCTTGATGTTCGCCCACTTGGAATGTCCTGACAAAAAAATCACCTCATATTTAAATTGAATTCAGGTCATAAAAGAATACGAACTCCACATAAAACAACGGCTCCCCGTGTCCGCCCGGAGGCAACCCGGCCCATGGGGGCAAAATGCCGCTTTGCGGTCCACGCCGGACCGAAGCCGGGCGCCCGGGGCCTGAACGAATGTGTCCGAGCACTCATTATAACCGATGAAATCTCCCCGCGTCCCGCTCCATGGTGTACGCCCCAAAATTTTTATGGTAGTATTACACATCGTCGCTCGCGTCAGGGCGCAGGGGGCGTGTTATTTTAAGGATTTTATTTTGCGGAAGTGTGCTTTCAAGTCGAGGGGGGGCAGTTTTGATGTGTAAAGAATGCAGGGACTATAAAGATACGCTGAACCTTCCCGTCACGAACTTTCCCATGAGGGCGAACCTGGCGAAACGGGAGCCCGAATTTTTGAAGTTCTGGCAGGAGCATGACACGTATCACAGGGCGGTGGCGCAGCGTAAAGGGGCGGAGACGTTCATTCTTCACGACGGACCTCCCTACGCCAACGCAAACATTCATATCGGAACCGCTTTCAACAAGGTGCTCAAGGACTTCATCCCCAAGTACAAGCTGATGAGCGGCCGCTACTCTCCCTTCGTTCCGGGATACGACACCCACGGGCTGCCCATTGAGCTTCGCGTTCTGAAGGACGAGAACATGTCCGGCGAGGCCGCCGATCCCATCCTGCTCCGCAAAAAATGCAGAGAGTTTGCCTGTAAGTTCATCGAGGTTCAAACCGACGAGTTCAGGCGACTTGGGGTGTTCGGAGAATGGGACGATCCCTACGTCACCCTGAAACCGGAATACGAGGCCGTGGAGCTGAATATCTTCGCCGACATGGTCGACAAAGACCTGGTTTATCGCGGACTGAAGCCGGTCTACTGGTGCATCGACTGTCAGACCGCGCTTGCGACCGGCGAGATCGAGTACGGGGACGAATCGTCGCCCTCCGTCTATATCGCTTACCCCATGCCGGCGGGAGATCCCTTTTCCCCGGGCCTGACGCAGAGATTCCCGCAGCTGGCGGGAAAGGACGTTTACGTCGTGATCTGGACGACGACGCCCTGGACGCTGGCGGCCAGCATGGCCGTGGCGCTGCATCCCCACTACGAGTACGGTTTTTACGAGGCAAACGGCAAGGTCCTCCTCATAGCCGCGGAGCTGAAGGGTTCCGTCGCCAGGGAAACGGGGCTCGTCCTGGGCGATCCCCTGTTCAGTGCGCGGGGAGCGGAGCTGGAGGGGCTGATCTCCACCCACCCCTTTTACGACGATCGCAAAATTCCGCTGATCCTGGCCGATTACATTCTGCTGGACTCGGGCACGGGCTGCGTCCACACGGCGCCCGGACACGGCACCGAGGACTTCGAAAGCGGGATCAAATACGGCATCGAGATCTACAACCCCGTGGACGACGCCGGGTTTTACCTTAAAAACACCCCTCTTCTGGGAGGGATGGACATTCTCTCCGGCGGCAGGAAGGCTCTCGAGCTGATCGCGGAGCGCGGACGTCTTCTGGGCAGCGGCACGATCATGCACAGCTATCCCCACTGCTGGCGCTGCAAAAAACCCGTCATCTTCCGCGCGACGGAGCAGTGGTTCATCTCCGTTTCGAAGTTCAGGGACAGGGCGCTCGAGGTCATCGACAACGAGGTGCGCTGGATCCCGGAGTGGGGGCACGACCGCATCTACAACATGGTGCGAGATCGCTCCGACTGGTGCATCAGCCGCCAGAGGATCTGGGGCGTGCCCATCCCCGCCCTGAAGTGCGGAGACTGCGGCGGGCATTCGCTGACGTCCGAGCGGATACGCATCTTCGCCGAAAAGGTCAAAAATTCGCCCGACGGGTGTTCCATCTGGTGGGACAGGGAGAGAACGCCTTCGGACCTCTTCGGGGACCTGGCCGTCTGCGACGCCTGCGGCTCGCGCAACGTCTCGAAGGACAGCAACATCATCGACGTCTGGTTCGACTCCGGCATCTCGCACTTCGCCGTTTTGAACACGAGGGAGGGGCACGAGTGGCCGACGGGAATTTACCTGGAGGGCAGCGACCAGCACCGCGGCTGGTTCCAGTCCTCTCTTCTGACCGCCGTCGCCGTGAAGGACAGGGCCCCCTACAGGCAGGTGCTGACGCATGGCTTCATTTTGGACGGAGAGGGACGCAAGATGTCGAAATCCCTGGGGAACTCCGTGTTCCCGCAGGAAGTCGTGAACGAGTACGGGGCGGATATCCTGCGTCTGTGGGTGGCCTCCACCGACTACCGCAACGACGTGCGCATTTCGAAGACCATCATGCGAGCCCTGTCCGAGACGTACCGCCGCATCCGGAACACCGCGCGCTTCCTGCTGGGGAACCTGCATGGATTCGACCCCGGAAAGCACTCCGTCCCCAGGAAAAAGATGCTGCCGATGGACCGCTGGATCCTCAGCAGGCTGAACCACGTGATCGAACGCTCCGTGGACGGATTCGAGAATTACGAATACCACCTGCCGACCTACGCCATCCACTCCTTCTGCGTCACCGAGCTGAGCTCGTTCTATCTGGACGTCAGCAAGGACCGCCTTTACGTGGAGGCCGCCGACTCCCTCGCCCGGCGCAGCGCGCAGACCGCCATGTGGGAGGTTCTCTCCGCCGTAACCCGTATGCTGGCGACGATCCTGAGTTTTACCGCAGAGGAAATCTGGCAGGAAATGCGCACGATCGATCCCTCGCTGCCCGAAAGCGTCTTTTTATCCGACTTTCCGAAGCCCGACAAAAGCGCGATCGACGAGCCGCTCGACGCGCGGTGGGACCGGCTGCTCGTTCTGCGCGGCGCCGTCAGCCGTATGCTGGAAGCGCTGCGCGCCCAAAAGACGATCGGAACGTCGCTCGAAGCCCGCGTACAGGTTAAAAGGACCGCCAACCTGGCCGATATCGAGAAGGCCTTCACCCCGCAGGAACTGGCGGACATCGCCATCGTCTCGAAGTTCGAGTGGACGAACGAGCCGGAGGGGGAAACTTTCAGGGACGAGGAGACGGGTTACGAGATGGCCGCGGCGTTTACGTCGGGCACCAAGTGCCCAAGGTGCTGGAAGTACACCGAAACCCCGCAGGAGGACGGCCTCTGCCCCAGATGCGCGGAAGTCCTGAAGACCCTTTAGACCGCGACGGCGACGGAGCTGGGGAAAAAACCTCCGCCGCCTTCCGCGTCGAACGTTTCGAAGTCGGTATGGAAGAGGGGCGGGTGGATACCTTTTTGTCCCGTCAGTTGGGAGTCACCCGCGCGTTCGTCCAGAAACTCATAAAGGAAGGCCGCGTGCAGGGCGTTTTGCCGGCCCGGAGCCCTTTTTCGTCTCCCCGGATGAAATCCCCCAAAATAAAACCCTCGCGCGGAATTGCGCGGGGGGAGGCGTTCATCGTCAAAATACCGCCGCCTGAGAGCCTCGAAATCGAGCCGGAGGACGTTCCCTTCGAGGTCGTCTACGAGGATCGATGGCTTCTGGTCGTGAACAAGCCGGCGGGGCTCGTCGTGCATCCGGCCCCGGGCCACTGGCG
>JAISSA010000229.1 GCA_031273365.1 Synergistaceae bacterium | reverse complement strand
GTCGCGGAGCGTATGGAGACGGCGCAAACCGGGGCCGACGATCTGGCGCGTCGGGGGAAATTTGCCGAGGCCATGCACGCTCTTCTTCTGCAAAGCCTCAGCGAGCTGCGCCGTCATCTCCACGCGCCTCTGGCCGTCTCCCTGACCAGTCGGGAAATTCTGCAT
Source organism: Synergistaceae bacterium (assembly GCA_031273365.1). Classification (GTDB taxonomy): domain Bacteria; phylum Synergistota; class Synergistia; order Synergistales; family Aminobacteriaceae; genus JAISSA01. The sequence goes on along the minus strand of JAISSA010000229.1, from coordinate 4,782 downwards.
CACATCGACCTCCCTCCGGAGGGACACGCTGTCTTTGCCGATATCGTCGAGCGCGTCGAAATTTCCCACTTCGGCGGGCGTCGACCGGAAGCGGAGGATTACGTGGCCTGTCGCCGCAGCTTCGACGCCCTGGCCCGCGTCCTCCGGCAGGCGCGGACATGAGGCGTCTGCCCGTCAGCATTCAGGCTCAGGACCCGACGCGTTCGCCCTTCTCCCGGGCGGCTCTCGTCCTCCTTGCGGGCGTCGCCACGGCGCTTTTCGCGCTCACAGTTCTTCTGCACGTCGCCGGAGGTGGTCCGAACGGTGGCCCGAACGGAGGCCCGGACAGGGGCGGATCGGGGATTCGTTCGGTCTCGGCCATCGGGTACGCAGGATTTTACGATCTCCTGCGCCGCCTCGGCCGTCCGGTCGCTCAAACCTCCGGCAGCGTGGACACGCTCGTGGGGACCCGCGGAACTCTCGTCGTCGTCGACCCGGATTTTTCCCGTTTTTCTCGTTCTTCCCGCTTTTCCCGTTCTTCTCGTTTTTCTCGTGAAGCGAGCGACGGCGCGAAAGGCCTTCCGGATGAAAGGCCTGTGAATGAAAGGCTTGTGAACGCAGGACTTCCGGACGTGCCGAGGCTTCTGCTCGTTCTTCCGAAGTGGCGGGGCGTCCGGGACGGAAGGAAGCCCGCGTGGCTTTCCAGGGCGGAGCTGATTCCCCCGGAGGACGTTCTACGGGTTGCCGCGCTGATTGGACGCAGTGAGATCGTACGCAAAAAATGGCCCGGGGAGTGGAAGACCGACGTCACGGGTTTTACCCCCGTCGGCCCGGGGCTCGTTCAGCTTGTGAACCTGAAGGGCATGAGGCCCCTCGTGGGCGACGAAGACGGGATCCTGGCGGGGGAGATCTCTGACGGGAACAGAAAAATTCTGGTTTTGTCCGACCCCGACGTCCTCTCCAACCACGGCATTGTCAGAGGCGACAACGCGGCGTTTATGGTCGCCCTTCTGGACGAACTCAGGTTCTGGAACAACGACGACCCCGAGGCCCCCATCGTTTTCGGCGCGATCCCGTCCAGGGTCCGGCAGGAGAAAATTTCGCCGATCGGGCTGCTGTTCCGCTTTCCGTTCGTGGTCGTCACCGTTTTGGCCGGCTGCGCCGCGGCGCTTCTGGTGATTTCGGGGGTGCGTCGTTTCGGCGCGCCGCAGTCGCCGAAACCGCCCCTCGACTTCGGCAGGGCGACGCTGATCGACAACGGCGCGCGGCTGCTCGACTACGCCGGACACCACACCGACGTTCTCCGGCGCTACGTGAGGATGACGATTTACTCCGTCGCGCAGGCTCTGCACGCGCCCTGTAGCTTCACGGAGGGCGGCCCCGGGGAATCCGGCCTGATCGCATGGCTCGAGCGGGTGGGCAGGGCGCGCGGCGTCAGGAGGTCCTGCGGGGATATTTTACACGGGGCGCTCGCCTCCGGTTCCGACGAGGCCAACGATGACCGCTTTGCCCGCCTTTTCGAAAGCGTCCGGGAGATCTATCGCTGGAGGCTGGAAATGCTGGGCGACGGAGAGGCCGGGAACTCGCCCTCATAACCCGTGAAGGGAGAAATTTTGTCATGGATCTGCAACTCATCAGCGACATCGTCAAAGACGTCAGAGCCGAGGTGGGTCGGGTCATCGTCGGGCAGGCAGGGACCATCGACCTGATGCTCATCAGCCTTCTGTGCGGGGGGCATGTGCTCCTCGAAGGGGTCCCCGGCGCAGGAAAGACCCTTCTGGTTCAGTCGTTCGCGGCGTGCCTCGGGCTGGAGTTCGGGCGCATTCAGTTCACGCCCGACATGATGCCCGGCGACGTGCTGGGCACCAACCTGTTCAACTTTCAGACCAACAGCTTCATTCTCACCCGGGGCCCGATCTTCACCCAGATCCTGCTGGCCGACGAGATCAACCGCACGCCGCCGAAGACCCAGGCGGCGCTCCTGCAGGCCATGAACGAGCGTCAGGTCACCATCGACAGGCAGACCTGCGACCTCAGCGACGAATTTATGGTGGCCGCGACGCAGAACCCCATCGAGCAGCAGGGCACCTACCCGCTCCCCGAGGCCCAGCTCGACCGTTTTCTGTTCAAGCTGGTCATCGACTATCCGTCCCGCGGCGAGGAGTGCGAGATCGTCCGACGCCACGGGCGTCACTCGGCCATGCCGAAGATTTCCGAGTTCGACGTCAGCCCGAAGGTCGACCGGCCGCGCCTTGTCGCCGCCCGCGCGTTCATCGCTGAAGTCCGGCTTACGGACGGCCTGATCGACTACATCGTGGACGTCGTCCGGGCGACGCGCCGTCACCCCGCGATCGAGACCGGCGCGTCCACCCGCGCCGCAAACATGATGGCGGCGGCGGCGCGCGCCTGTGCGGCCGTCGGCGGGCGCGACTTCGTCATTCCCGACGACATCAAGCGCCTGGTTATTCCGCTTTTGCGTCACCGCGTCGTCATGTCCCCGGCCTCCGAGATCGAGGGCGTGTCCAGCGATCGAATCCTGAACGCCATCGTCGATCAGACGCCCGCGCCGCGGTAGCGGGCGATAACGAGGAGGACGAAATGACCGGGCTCAAAATTCCGTATCCGCTCAAAACCCGCGCGTTCAGCTTTGCCCTGAGCCTGAACGCTTACAGGGCATGATGCGACCGACGCCGAAAGCCGTTCTGCTGTTCGCGTTGTCCGTTCCGCTGTCGCTTTTGATCGTGTCCATCCGACAGGAGGCGTGGTACTTTTCGCTGCACTTCCCCGTCGTGATGCTCGCGCTCATGGCGGCGGACGCGATGACGGCCCTGCCGAACCGTCGCCTGCGGGCCGACCTGCGCACGCCGGGGCGGCTTTGCGTCGGACAGCCCGGCGTCGTCGCCCTCAGCCTTTCGAGCGGGAACTTCCTCCGTCCTCTCCCCGTGCAGGCGCTTCTGGAGCAGACCGGTTCCGCCGACGTTCCGGCCGTCGTGGGCGGAACCATGGTCGCCGGACGGCTCGAACTGGCGCTTCCGGTCGTCCCGCGCCGACGCGGACAGGTGACGGTCGACGCCCTGTGGCTGCGCTGGAGCGGGCCGCTGGGCCTGATCGAGCTCTGGCGTCGGCAGCCCGTCGACAGAAGTATCGACGTCGTTCCCGACGTGAAGGGCATTCACGAGACCGCGCTGCAGTTCTTCTCCCGCGACGCCGTCTGCGGGGTGAAAACGCAACGCCTGCGCGGAGAGGGCGGCGAGTTTGAAAACCTGCAGGACTACGAGCCGGGCATGGACATTCGCACGATCGACTGGAAGCGTTCGGCGCGCCACAGAAAACTTTTGTGCAGGGAATTTCGACAGGAGCGAAACCACCGAATCGTGCTCGGCTTCGACACCGGGCGTCTTATGATCGAGCCCGTCGACGGCGTGCCGAAGCTCGACCACGCGATTCGGGCCGGGCTGCTTCTGGCGTGGATCTCGCTTCGCAGCGGCGACCTCGTCGGCGGTTGCGCTTTTGACGCGGAATTTCGAAACTTCATCACCCCCGGCCGCGGTATGAGCCATTTTACTCAGCTCCAGCGCTTTTCGGCCGCCCTGGCCTACCGGACGGAGGAAACGAACTTCACGCCGGGCCTCGCCGAGCTCTGCGCCAGGCTTCGACGCCGCACTCTCGTCGTCCTGTTCACGGAGTTCGTCGACCCCATCTCGGCCGAACTGCTGATCGAGAGCCTGCAACTGATGACGAGGCGGCATGTCGTCGTCTTTGTGACCCTGCGCGATCCCCTCCTGACGCGCCTGAGGGACGCGTCCCCCGTCGACTTCCCGAGGGTGGCGGAGGCCGTCATCGCCGACGATTTTTTGCGGGAGCGGAAGGTCGTGCTGGAGCGCATCGCCCGGCTCGGCGTTCACTGCCTGGACGCGCCGGCGCAGACGGTCCCGGCGACTCTGCTGAACCGTTACCTGAGGATCAAACAGCGGGGGCTCCTGTGAGCATATAACCCACATTCGTCAGGAGTCGAGGTCGAAATAGGCTTTAAAAAAAGTACGGGTTCCTCATCACTCCTGACGTAATGTGGGATAATATCCCAAACAATAAGGGGATGGTGCGGCATGGAATGAGCGAACATTGGATTGACAGGGCGTGGAAGGACGTTATCAAAGAGAATCCAGACGACGCGGTTTCTTTCTTCATGCCTGAGCTTGCCGCAGAACGGGATTATTCCCAAAAACCATCTTTTGCCGATCCCGCCCGCCCTTCCATAGGCGGCAAATCGGATAAAGGGGGAAATATTTCGGATATATGTATGGCCTTGCCCCTGATAACCGGAGACGCGCCCCGCGCTCTCTTTGTGGTGGAACAGCAACATGACGAGGATAAAAATCTGCCGTTGCGCGTCTTTCAGTCATGGTATCGGGCAAGCGACGAGTACGCGATTCCCGTGACATCGCTCGCCATATACACGGGGAGGGCGAAGCCGATAAACGTATACACATGGGCATGGCGGGGAACGTCGGTTAATTTCGCCTTCAACGTCTACAGCGTGGCCGAAGTGGAAGAGGAAAAACTGAAAATGGACGAGCGGCCTTTCGCTATCCCGCTTTTGGCCGCCAGGAAAATGCTTGACGCTGGAGGAAATCCCGCGAAGCGCGGAGAGTATTCCCTGGAACTCCTTGATATGATAAAGGAGCGTGGACTCGGAGACTTAAAATCTTGGTCGTTTAAGAATTTTACGTCTCATATCCTGCAAATAGACAAAAAAGATATAGACCCGAAGGTGAAGGAGGTATGGAAAGTGCAATTCAGGCC
>JAISSA010000089.1 GCA_031273365.1 Synergistaceae bacterium | reverse complement strand
ATTTACAAAGTGGTAAATTCCACGAATCGAGTTAAATACTGCCTTCCCCAAAACGCTCCGCCATGATTCTGAAATCCAGGCTATAAAAACTGTGGTAAGAAAACTGGCGGGAATTACGGTTTAAAAGTTATACAAACTAATCACTGTTATACATATCCATAATCCTAATTCCTTAAGTTGACAGCAGTGATTGTCTGTTACCTGTTTTCTTCTGTCGCGACCGGCGCTGTTCGGGCGTTGGTCACCCTTGCCAGGTCGGAGGGGGAGAGTTCGACGTGAAACCCAACCCTGCCCGCGCTGACGACAATGCTCTCAAGGGCTGAACAGGACGCGTCGATAATGGTGGCGTATTGTTTTTTCATTCCAATGGGGGAACAACCGCCCCGAACGTAACCGGTCACTCTGTTAATGTCCGCCACGGGAATCATTTCAACGGATTTTACGCCGGCGGCACTGGCGGCAAGCTTCATGTCGAGCTTCCGCGCCACGGGAAGGACGAATACATAATATTCTCTGTCAGCCCCTTGGGAGACGAGGGTCTTGCAGACCGTTTCCGGGGGACAACCAATTTTTTCGGCGATGGCAATTCCGTCGATCTTTCCGGCCGACGCGTCATAGCTGTGTACACGATACAATATTTTCTGGCAATCCAGTATTCTCATTGCGTTCGTCCTGCTTTTCGCCTCACCTGTCTGCTTCATACCGCTCCGCGCCTCCAAAATAAAGATACTTTACCCATACGCGACACGTCAGGCTATGATTCCGACGGCGGGCGCATAACGGAGCCGACGGAAACGACCGTGACACGCCGCCCGCCGCGCCCGTCCCGGACCCATTGCAGGCCCCTGTTCGGCCTGATGCTTTTCTGTGCCAACAACTTAAGCCAAAACCGTGGCGCTCCGCACCCGACAAAAACCCCGCAGGGGATTTTTCTCAGTCCTCTGAGCCCGTTAATTTTTCTCTTAAGTTGTTGACATTAACCGTTTTTACGGTCGCTTCCCTTCTGCGCTATTCTCCCAGGCCCGTCATTTTGTTGAAGGCGTCGATTTTTTCGTCGATCACGCCGGCCATTCGGTGGACGCTGTCCCAGTAGTCGCGGTCGTACCACTGGGCGCTCAGCTCCTCGGAGGTTTTACCCTGCTGCTCCACCCAGGTGTAGTACTTCAGATTGTGGATGCGTTTGCGGTCGTAGTACGAAAGCTCCTGCATTCCGTCGATGCCGGAGCCGAGCACGTAACGGTTATGATCGATCGCCGCCTGTGTCTGCGTGTAATCACTCAGGCCGCAGGTCCCCAGGCCGCCGGCCTTTTTTTGGGCCTCGTTCATCTCCGCGAGGCGGGAGCCGTACATCTCCATGGAGTCGGTGAACACCGTCAGGATGATGTCGTTTTCGGTGAACTCACAGTATTTTGCCAGTTTGATCGCCATCAGGACGTTCGCCGCGCCGGAAATGCCCATCAGGGAGAGCTTTTCGACGTCCGCGTCCCCGACGCCGATGCTCCTCAGGTATTTGTGTCCCTCGGGCTCGTTGCAGAAACGGATCATGGCCATGCAGGCGCTGTCGTCGATCGCGAACACGAAGTCGGTGTTCTTCACGTTGTGCACCCAGGGGACGTGTTTGTCGCCGATGCCCTCGATGCGATGCTCGCCGAAGCCGTTCCAGAGCAGGGTCGGACACTGCAGGGCCTCCCCCGCTCCGAATTTCGAGTGCGGGAAAACCTCCTTCAGATAGTCGCCCGCGGCCGTCGTCCCGGCGGACCCGGAGGTCACGACCGCGCCCGCGAAACGGTCCTTCGAGCCCCTCACGTCGTTGAAGACCTCCTCCATCGCGCTTCCCGTGACCGTGTAGTGCCAGAGGTGGTTGCCCATCTCCTCGAACTGGTTGAAGATCACGGCGTCGGGGCGCGTGGCCCGTATTTCGGCGACCTTGTCGTAAATTTCCTTAACGTTGCTTTCCGTGCCCGGCGTCGCGATGATCTCACCCGCGACGGTCGAGAGCCACTCGAAACGCTCCCGGCTCATGCCCTCCGGCAAAATCGCCACCGACTCGCAGCCCAGAAGCTGCGCGTTGTAGGCCCCGCCCCGGCAGAAGTTTCCGGTGGAGGGCCATACGGCCCTGTGTTTCGTCGGGTCGAACTGCCCCGTCACCAGGCGCGGCGCCAGACAGGCAAAGCTGGCGCCGACCTTGTGAGCCCCCGTGGGGAACCACTTTCCGCAGAGGGCGAAGATGCGCGCCCGCACGCCCGTGATCTCCCGCGGCAGCTCGAAGGCGTTGACCCGGCCGTAAAGGCCGCCCGATTTCTGCGGCTGGTTCTTCCAGGTGATGCGGAAGAGGTTCGCCGGGTCCACGTCCCAGAGCCCCGTGTTCCTCAGCTTTTCCTTTATTTTTGCCGGGGTGTGGGCGTCGGGGTTCCTCATCTGCCGGAAGGTCGGGATCAGGATGTTGCGCTTTTTCGCCGCCTCCACGGAACGCTTCAGGTTTTCCTCGTTTATCGTCAGGTCGATCATCGTCGCGCCCCTACTCCAGATCGGGATAGACGGGGAACTCCAGACAAAGCTCGCGCACCTCTTCCCTCACCGTCTTGCGCAGGCTCTCGTCGTCCACGCCCCTGGAGATGCGGTCGATCCACCCGGCGATCCGCTTCATTTCCGGTTCCTTAAATCCCCGCGTCGTCACCGCCGGGGTCCCGATGCGGATGCCGCTCGTCACCGTCGGTTTCTCGGTGTCGAAGGGCACCGCGTTTTTGTTCACCGTCAGGCCCGCCTCGTTCAGCGCGTACTCCATCGCCTTTCCCGTCAGGCCCCTGTTCCTCAGATCCACCAGCATCATGTGGTTGTCCGTTCCACCCGACACCAGATCGAAGCCGCAACCCGTCAGCGCCTCCGCCAGCACCTTCGCGTTCACCAGAATCTGCTTCTGATATTCTTTGAAAGAGGGCTCCAGCGCCAGTTTGAACGACACGGCCTTCGCCGCGATGGCGTGCATCAGAGGCCCTCCCTGCATACCGGGGAACACCGTTTTGTCCAGCGCCTTCGCGTATTCTTCCCTGCACATCGCCATGCCGCCGCGCGGCCCCCGCAGCGTCTTGTGCGTCGTGGTCGTCACGAAATCGCACCAGGGCACGGGGTCCTTGTGGAGCTTCGTCGCCACCAGGCCCGCAATATGGGCGATGTCGAACATCAGAAGCGCCCCCGTCTTTTTCGCCACCGCGTGGAACGCCTCCGCGTCGATCTCCCGCGGATAGGCGCTGGCCCCGCAAACGATCATCTTCGGCCTGTGCTCCAGCGCCTTCCTCTCCACGTCGTCCATGTCGATCCGTCCATCGTCTTTCCTGACTCCATAGTGGACAAATTTGAAGAGTTTACCCGAAAAATTGACCCCCGACCCATGCGTCAGGTGCCCTCCATGCGAGAGGTCCATCGCGAGAACCACGTCACCGGGCTGAAGCGTGGCGAGGTAAACGGCCATGTTGGCCTGTGACCCGGAGTGAGGCTGGACGTTGACGTGGTCGCAGCCGAAAAGTTCTTTGGCGCGCTCGCGCGCGAGGTCCTCCGCGCCGTCGATCACCTCGCAGCCTCCGTAGTAGCGGGCATGGGGGTACCCCTCGGCGTACTTGTTGGTCATCACCGAACCCAGCGCCGCAAGCACGGCGGGATGCACCACGTTTTCCGAGGCGATCAGCTCGATGCCTTCCTCCTGCCGTTTGCGCTCACCCGTGTACACGGCGTAAATATCCGGATCCGCTATCGCAAGAAACTGTTTTGCCGTTTTCATCGTTCCGTCTCCTTCCGGGTTTCTCGAAAAAGAAACCGATATAAGTGAGAGTAACTTATCAAACGAGTACCTGAAAAGCAATGTCAGCATAACCGGCAAAATCAATCGTGGACTTTTTTGACAGGATCGTCTAGAATGCTGTTTTCGTGGAGGTGAGATTCGTCTGGTGACGGGCCCGGGCTTCAAACCCGGTGAGAGGCGGTTTGCGCTGTCTCTGGTGGGTTCGATCCCCACACGCCTCCGCCGGAGGGGAATTTTGCCTTTACGCTTCAGCCTGCCTGCTTTTGCACCGCAGTTCCAATCGCGTTCCGGTCCACAGTTTTGTAACCGTTCAGGCCCCACGTGTCCAGCTTTGCTCTGGCAGGTACTCAGGGCTGGTTCGCGGCAAAAAAATCCGCGACAAAAAGCGCAGAGTCCGCCTCTGCGCTTTTTGTCGCGTCGAAAATCACACCTTCTTACGTCTTTGCTTTTTTGGGCGTGATGATGCTGCGGCCTTTGTAGTAACCACATGCGGGACACACACAATGATTCATCGTCACCTCGCCGCAGTGAGAGCAGCTCCTGGTGTTGGGCGCACTGAGCGCCCCCAGCCAGTTGGCCTTTCTTGCAGCTGTGCGCGCATGAGAGGTCTTTCTTTTGGGCGTCGCCATGTCTCTTCCTCCTTATGTTATATGTTTCTTTACAATTCACACGCCCGCAGAGGCGCATAAATTAACTTCCGAGGGAAGTTCACATCCCCGGAAGTTTACACGTCCCTTCCGTCAGTTCTTTCCGTCTGTCTTTCCGCCGGGGTCATCGTCCAGCGAGAGAGAGCGAAGAACGTCGAAACGAAAATCTCCCTCCTGCGGACCGCAGGAACAGGGTCCCTCGTTCAGGTCTGCCCCGCAGTACTGACAGAGGCCGGCGCAATCTTCCCGGCAGAGCAGCTTCAGGGGCAACAAAACCAGAAGGCTTTCCCACACCTGATCTGCAAGGTTCAGCGTCCGCCCCCACGCGTCCACCTCCACGGGCAAATATCCCTCATCGGACTGAAGACGCGTATCCTTTCCCAGCTGTACGCCACGCGAACAGTAAAGATACATTAAATCGTCCGATATTGCAAGCGAGGCGTCGGCGAGACAGCGGGCGCACTCCCCCTTCAGCGTGCTCCGAAGCGAGAGGCGCACGGACAAAAGAGATTCCTCCAGCCACTGAACAACTGCGCCCACCACGAGCCCGTCGGGGAAATCGAAGCGCTGTCCCTCGAACGTCACGCCCCCGGCGAGGTCGAGCTCCCAGTTTTTTTCGACAATAGCCTCCTGGTCGCGTCGGGGAGGCAGCTCGACGATAAATTTCCACCCCGCGGGCATTTTCTGCGTCGTCAAAGCCCTCGCCTCCGCAGGGAAATCTCAGTTTTCGGAGACCAGTCGTCTGGTGTCGCGGGCGATGACCAGCTCCTCGTTCGTGGGAATGACCAGAACCCTGACCTTCGACGCGTCCGTGCTGATGACGGCCTCTTTGGAACGGACGCTGTTCCTTGCGTTGTCGATCTCGATTCCAAGGAATTCCAGCCCCTCGCAGGCCATGGCGCGAACCTGGACGCTGTTTTCACCGACCCCCGCGGTGAAGACGACGGCGTCGAGCCCCCCCATCTCGGCGGCGTAGGCCCCGATGTATTTTTTGATTCCGCAGGTCAGCACCTGCAGGGCCAGTTTGGACCGCGCTTCTCCACGACCGGCCGCCTCCTCGATGTCGCGGAGGTCGCTGCTGATGCCGCTGATGCCCAGCATTCCGCTCTTTTTGTTGAGGAGGTCATCCAGCTCTTTCATGGAGAGCTTCTCGGTTTCCGCGAGAAAGGAAACCAGCGCCGGATCGATGTCCCCGCAGCGGGTGCCCATCACGACGCCCGCCAGAGGCGTGAAGCCCATGGAGGTATCGATCGACCTTCCGCCGTCCACGGCCGTGATGGAACTGCCGTTGCCCAGGTGACAGGTGACGATCTTCAGTTTTTCGATCGGACGCCCCAGCATCTCGGCCGCGCGATGCGAGACGTAGTAGTGGCTGGTGCCGTGAAACCCGTAGCGGCGCACGCCGTATTTCTCGTAATATCCGTAGGGCACGGCGTAGATGAAGGCGCTGCGCGGCATCGTCTGATGAAAGGCGGTGTCGAACACGCCCACCTGCGGAACCCTTGGCAGCACCTCGGACACGGCGTCGATGCCCATGATGTTGGCGGGGTTGTGCAGGGGGGCGAGGGGAATGCACTCCTTCAGCGCGGCCAGAACCTTCGGTTCCAGTTTGACGGACGTCGCGAATTTCTCCCCCGCGTGGACGACGCGGTGCCCGACCGCGGCAAGTTCTTCGAGAGAGGAAAGAACCCCGTGGGATTTATCCAGCAGCGCGTCGAGGACGAGCTTTATCCCCACCCTGTGATTCGGTATGGGCGTCTCGGTCGTCACCGCGTCCATACCCGTTTTGGAGTGTTTTATGCGCGATCCTTCGATGCCGATGCGCTCCACCAGACCCTTCGCCAGCACCTGTTCCTTCTCCATGTCGAAAAGCTGATACTTCAGGGACGAGCTGCCGCAATTGATGACCAGAATTTTCATATTTATTAGATACCTGCCCTTCGAATGGGGACGAACTTCAGAAAGTCCACGATCCCCTTTTAGTATACTTAAGCCATGAATACAAATACCGATATAAACGCAAAAAAAACCTCCGCACCGGAAACCGGCATCGGAATTATCGCGGAATACAACCCGTTCCACAACGGACACGCTCTGCATATCGAACGCGCCCGGCGCGCGCTTGGCGCGGTGCCCGTCATCGTCGTCCTCTCGTCCAGCTTTACCCAGCGGGGCGAGGCGGCCCTGGTCGATAAATGGACGCGCGCCAGCATGGCGCTGTCGAACGGGGTCGATCTGGTTCTGGAACTGCCCTTTGCCAGCGCCTGCAACGCGGCCTCCGGGTTCGTCCGCGGCGCAATCGACGTTCTCTCGGCGACGGGGCTGGCGACGCACCTCTCCTTCGGCACGGAAAAGGTTTTCGTGAACGTAAACGTAAACGACGCCGGACACACGGAACCCGAACGGTTACGGGTTCTTGAAACCGCTCGCGGTCTGAAACGCGTCGCGCCCGACATCGACATGATCCTGAATATTCTAATGGAGGAACCCCCGTCTTTCAAGGTGAACCTCAAAAAAAACCTCGCCTCGGGACAGGCGTACCCAAAAGCCGTCGCCGGCGCGCTGGAGCGGGAATTTCCCGACGCCGTCCCGCCCGCTTTCGCCCCGAACGACACGCTGGCGCTCGCCTGCCTTCTCCACATCCGAAGGAAGAACCTCGACCTGATCCCTCTGCCCATACAGCGCGAGGGCGCGGGCTATCACGACCTCACCCCCGGCAGGCTCGCCAGCGCGACGGCCATCCGTCGGGCGATCGCGGAGAACGAATCCTGGCCGGACTCGTGGCCGGCCGGGGCCATGCCCGCCGCTTCCCTCGCGCTTTTGCGGCGCGAACGGGAACGCGGACGGCTCTGTTCGGGAACGGAGACGCTCTGGACCCTGCTGCGGGGCATCCTGAACCGCTCTTCACGGGAGGAGCTGCGGCGCTGCGCGGGCATGGACGAGGGGCTCGAAAACCTTTTCCTGAGACACTGCGCGCGGGCGACTTCCTACGAGGACTTCATCGGCCGCTGCGTCTGCGCCCGCTACACGCGAAGCCGTCTTCAGCGCCAGGCGATTCGCCTTCTGGTCGGCCTCGACCGGTGGACGGACGCGGCGCTGTCCCGATGCAGTCCGCCTTACATTCGGGTTCTGGGATACAACCAGCGGGGGCGCGCGCTTCTCCGGCGCTGCGGGAAAAACGCTTCGGTTCCCGTGATCACCCGTCTCGCAGCGGTCTCGGACCCCGTCGCCCGCGCGTCGGCGGATTTGGAGTTTCGCGCGTCCCGCCTGAGAGAGCTGCTGCTCCCCGCCCCGGACCTGCAGTACGAGGAACGACAAAGACCGGTGCAGGACGAATGAACAAAAACGGGAACCCTACCGCATCGGTTCCCGTTCCAAACCTCAACAACTTAAAAGCTAAACAACTTAAAAGCTAAGACCACGGGGCGCCGCCCCTTGACAAAAAACCCCGCAGGGGACGAGTCCCCTGACCCCGTTATTTTTCTTACTTACTTACTTACTTACTTACTGTTTTTGGGCTACAGGCCGGCTTCCTTTCTCAGCAGCTCGGCGCGGTCCGTCTTTTCCCAGGCCGGAATGGGGTTAAGGTCGATGCGCCCCATGTGGCCGTAGGCGGCTAGCGCGCGATACTGGGGCTTTCTCAGGTCCAGGTCGCGAATGATGGCCGCCGGGCGGAAGTCGAAATGCTGGCGCAGCAGGCTGATGATCTTCTCGTCGGAAATTTTTCCCGTCCCGAAGGTGTTGACGTTCAGGGAGACCGGCTCGGCCACGCCAATGGCGTAGGCGACCTGAATCTGGCACTGGTCCGCGATACCCGCCGCAACGATGTTTTTGGCGGCGTAGCGCGTCATGTAAGCTCCGCTGCGGTCGACCTTGGTGGGGTCCTTTCCGGAAAAGGCCCCTCCGCCGTGGGGGACCCATCCGCCGTAGGTATCCACGATGATCTTGCGTCCCGTAAGCCCGGTGTCCGCCATGGGGCCGCCCTTGACGAAGCGTCCGGTGGGGTTGACGAAGATGCGCGTGTCCGAGTCGATCAGGTGTCCCGGGATGATGGGGGTAATGACGTTCTCGATGATGTCGGTGCGGATTTCCTTCAGGGTCGCCTCGGGATGGTGCTGGGTGGAGACGACGATCGTGTCGGCGCGTATGGCCTTGTTTCCTTCATATTGAAGGGAGATTTGCGTTTTTCCGTCCGGGCGGAGGTAGGTGATCGTGCCGTCGCGTCTCACGTTGGTCAGCTGGCGGGCGAGCTTGTGCGCCAGCGCGATGGGCATCGGCATATACTCCTCCGTTTCGTTGCAGGCATAGCCGAACATCATTCCCTGGTCGCCCGCGCCGGTTTTTGCGACGTCTTCCTCGGTGATCGCCTTTTCCCGCACCTCGAGGGCCGCGTTGACGCCCTGAGCGATGTCGCTCGACTGCTCGTCGATCGCGGTGATCACGGCGCAGGTCTCGCCGTCGAAACCGTATTTGGCGCGGGTGTAGCCGATTTCCTTGATGATCTCACGCACCAGCTTTGGAATGTCCACATACGTGTTGGTCGTAATTTCTCCCGCGACCATAACCAGCCCCGTCGTGCAGAGCGTTTCGCAGGCCACGCGCCCCAGCGGGTCATCCCTCAGAATCGCGTCGAGGACGCCGTCGGAAATCTGGTCCGCGATCTTGTCGGGGTGTCCCTCCGTGACGGACTCCGAAGAAAAGATAAATTTTTCCGTTTTTGCCATTGCTGTCTCCTCCTGAAATTATAAAAAAACGCCCTTCCCCAGGGGAAGAGCGCCGTTAAAAATATCGAAATCTCTCCCTCTCATCATCCAGCCTCGCGGCTGCTGGTATTGGCACCTGATTTTACAGGTTGCCGGGCTTCATCGGGCCAGTCCCTCCACCTCTCTCGATAAGAGTACCTGATTGTAAAGTTGCCGTGTTCTGCAGAACACAATTGGGGTATCCCCACAAACGGATCAATTATATCTCCTTATTCCAAGGCGTCAAGAACAAAATTTGCTAAGCGTTCAGGGCCCGCACGTTCCGTATCGTGTTTATTTCTGTGGTAGAATAACTTTCTGGTTTATATCTGCTTTACAGGCAAAATTTAAGGAGGAATATTCCGTTATGAGAACTTTTCTGTCCCTCGTCCATATAGTGCTCAGCGTCATGCTGATCGTGGTGGTCCTCCTCCAGCACCGCAAGCAGGGCGGCTTTGGAGGGGCATTCGGCGGAGGAACGCAGGCAGACGCCGGACAATGGCAGCGCTTTACGGGCCTGACAAAGATCACCGTCGTCCTTGCGGCGTTCTTCATGCTGACCTCGATGCTTCTGGTCTTCATAAGGTAGCTCGGGCGAGAGGCCCCGGACGATCATGTTGAATTCTCTGGGCGATGTGACCGCGCTGAAGGTCGACGGACCAAGGTTCCTCAGCGCTACGCACGATGAAATCCGTTCGGGCGCCACGACGGACGTCTACTTTGTCAACACCCGGGACGTTCTGAACTCGGTGGGTCGTTTGGACGTTCCGGTCGCGGCGGAGGTTTTTGCCCGAAAAAACGGCCTTTTCGCGGGCATCTCCGAGGTGCTCGAGCTGCTGAAGGATCGTCCTCTCGTGGTCGAGGCCCTTCCCGAGGGAGAGCGTTTCGCTCCGCGGGAAACGCTGGTGCGAATTCGCGGCTCTTACGGCGAATTCGGCATTTTCGAGACGGCGATCCTCGGGTTCCTTGCCAGCTCCAGCGGCTGGGCCACGGCAGCGCGCGAGTGCGTGGACGCCGCCGGAGGCAAGCCGATTCTTTCCTTCGGCGCCCGTCACCTCCATCCCGCGGTCGCGTCCGTGATGGACAGCGTCGCGATTCGGGTGGGGCACTGCGCCGGGGCAAGTTCCATTCTTGGAGCGAAACTGTGCGATAAAACGCCGGCCGGTACGATTCCCCACTCGGCCGTGCTGATTCTGGGGGACACGCTTTCTCTTGCCAGAGCCTACGACGCGGCTCTTCCCGGCGACGTCGGGCGTGTTTTTCTCGTCGACACCTTCCGGGACGAGGCGGAGGAAACCCTGCGCCTGGCCGAGGCTCTGGGAAAGCGACTGGACGCCATACGCCTCGATACCCCCGGGGAACGGGGCGGCGTAACGCCGGATCTCGTGCGCGAGGTTCGATATCGCCTGGATATGGCGTCCTTCCGGCATGTCCGCATCGTCGTCTCGGGAGGTCTGACCCCCGCACGCATTGCGGAGCTTTCGGAGGCGGGAGCGGATATCTTTGGCGTAGGCAGCTTCATCGCGCACGCCGAACCCATCGACATGACCATGGACATCAAGGAAATCGAAGGGCGTCCCGTGGCAAAGCGGGGAAGATTGCCGGGGGTACTTGCTAACGATCGCCTCATTCGTATACAATAGTGAAGGTTTGTCGGGGAAAGGATAAATCGAAGCATATAAATCGTTGGTACGCGCTAAGCGTGAATGTTCATTTTCGGATGGCCCCCTGCCACGTTTCCGACAGTATGAATGCACGTTCTTTTCGGGTCGCTCGATGGTTTATAGGGATCGGTGATTTATGTTTTTGTCCCCAGGTTTATTCGAGGAGGCAACAAAATGGCAGGTAGTGGTTCCTGGCTGGCTAAGGCCGAAAAGGTAGAAAGACAGTGGTTTGTGGTCGATGCTGCGGACAGACCCATTGGTCGTCTTGCGGCGCAGATTTCACGCATATTGACGGGAAAGAATAAACCCACCTATACCCCCCACGTGGACACGGGCGACTTCGTTGTCGTCATCAACGCCGCAAAGGTCCGTCTGACGGGCAAAAAGGGCGCGCAGTCCCATTATCACTACCACACGGGGCACAGCGGCGGGTATCGTTCGGTTTCGTGGGATGTGATGCTTCAGAAAAGGCCGGAGTTTCTTTTCGAGCACGTCGTGAAGGGCATGCTTCCCAGGACGCGCCTTAAGTATGGGCGCAAGCTGAAAGTCTACGCGGGCGCCGTTCATCCCCACTCCGCTCAGTCGCCTGTCGCGATTGAACTGTAAAAATTCAGGAGGACGAGATAGATGCAGGATAACAGTTATTTCTGGGGAACCGGCAGACGCAAGAACGCCCTCGCCCGCGTGAGGGTTCGCCCAGGCAGCGGCGAGGTCAGGATCAACGAGCGTACGGTCGAGGAATATTTTCCGCGCCTGGTCTGGCAGGCTCAGGTTATGCAGTCTCTGAAAGTCGCAAGCCTCGAGGGCAAGGTGGACGTTTTCGTCCGCGCCTCCGGCGGCGGGCTGACGGGGCAGGCGGGAGCGGCCAAAATGGGCATCGCCCGCGCCCTGATCAAACTGAACCCCGACCTGCGCCCCGCCTTGAAAAAGGAGGGGCTTCTGACCCGCGATTCCCGCATGGTCGAGCGTAAGAAATTTGGACAAAAGGGCGCGAGAGGCAAGAGGCAGTACTCGAAGCGTTAGCCCGTGGAGGGATAAGCCCCTCTCAGGACCTGGAAAAGGAAAACTTGAAATTTACATTCCCGGACGGATTCTCACAGGAGAGTCCGTCTTTTTTAGGTGGTGCGCCCGGCATGGACGTTCGCTATAGGGTGAAAGTCCCGAGCATACAATGTTATACTTATTGAAGGCTCATTACTAATAAAGATAGTATTGATAATGACCTATGTAAAGCTCATATTAAAAAAATCTTCTAACACAAACTTTTTAGCCAGGTCAATAAGACCTGAAAGAGGTGAGAGCCATGCAAGATACAGTTACTGTGTCGGCGGATGATGAACTCATTGATGTTTCCAAAGAGAAAAAAGTTGGCGCTCGTAAAAATTATGATGCCTGGGATTATGCCCTGGGTATGATTAAAGTGGATGGGCTGACACCTTCATCTGACTTTCTGGCATTGGTAGAGCGCGAAAGATGTGGCGAAATTACGACTGCTGATATAAAAAAGTATCTCGACAAAAAATACCGAGTCAGGGAACGTGGTTGATCCATATTTATATCCAGAGACATCCATCCTCAGGAATAAGATACCTTCCTGACGAATGTAGGTTATTGACTATTGTGATTTACAGAGATTCTCTGCCCCCGGCCTGCGGACCTGGGCTTATAGCCCAGGCTTGACAGGAGCGTTTCTTTTCAGTAAGATGTCTGACATCTGATATATGATAATAAACTAATAACGTGCCGGCAAGGTGATGTTCTATGAGTGCTGTTTTTGTCCCTTTTGAACGAAAAAGCAGAAGTATTGCTATTTTTGAGGAATTACGCGACAGGATTCTGGATGGCTTTTGGAAACATGGAGAACGGATCTACACGGAGGCCGAGTTGGGAACGGCTTTCAACGTCAGCCGTTCTACTGTACGCGAGGCTCTCAATTTTCTGAAGGCCAGCAATCTGGTCTACACCGTGCCGGGCCTGGGAACCTTCGTCAGCACGGAGCCGCGCCTGCCGAAGCCTCTGTATCTGTCCCCCGAGAACATTCGGGACGTCCTCCAGGTCATGGAGTTTCGCGTCGGCTACGAGCCTTACAGCGCCTCCCTCGCCGCGGAGCGCATCACAGAGGAAGAAATCGAAACCCTGGTTTCCTATGCCGAGCGCCAGGAGATCAACGTTTCCTCCGCGGAGAACCTGGCGGAGTTCGCCGAACTGGACACGTCTTTTCACGCCCTTATCGCCCGGGCGACGCGCAACACCCTTTTTTCTCATTGCTTCGAGCTGATCCGCGAACACCTTTTGAAACAGCAGGTCATCTCGGCCTCCTATGCCGCAAGGCGGGAGAAAGCCCTCAAATACCATCAGCAAATCATCCAGGCCTTCCGTGAACGCGACCGCCGACAGGCGGAGGCCGTCATGCGGGAACACGTCCGGGAGACCCGCAACGCCATTTCGGCCCTGCTGAAAGAAGATCGGGAAGAAGATCGGGAAGAAGATCTGAAAGAAGATCTGAAAGAAGATCCGCGGGAAAACCGGAACGGCCCGAAGAAGCCGAATGATCCCGAAAAGCCGCACGATTTGGGAAAACTGCACGCTCTGAGAACCCCAAAGGGAGATCCAGTCAGGGAGGTTGTTTGAAAAGTGGGTAAGGTGAACGAAATGGACAGGGAATTATTGGACACTCTTAAAGAAAAGGCGCGGCAGGTTCGCCTGGGAATCATCGAAGCCCTCGGCACAGGCAACAGAGGGCACCTGGGCGGGTCGATGTCCTGCGCCGACGTGGTGGCGGCTCTTTATTTCTACAAGATGCGCCACAACCCGAAGAAGCAGGACGATCCCAACCGCGACCGTTTCATCATGAGCAAGGGACACTCCGTTCTGGCGCAGTACGCGGCCCTGGCCGAGGCCGGTTACTTCGGCAGGGACGTCCTGGCGACCACCAAGAGCTTCGGCAGCATTCTGCAGGGCCACCCCGAGCGGGAGACGCCCGGCATCGAAGCCAACACCGGGTCGCTGGGGCAGGGACTGTCCGTGGGCGTGGGCATGGCCCTGGCCGGCAGGATGGACGGGCTCGACTACCGCGTGTACGTCGTCGTCGGGGATGGAGAGCTCGCGGAAGGGCAGATCTGGGAGGCGCTCATGGCGGCGAACCACTACGCGCTGGACAACCTGACCCTGATCGTGGACATGAACGGCATCCAGGCCATGGGGAGAACCCGCGACCGCTACGCGATAGCCAACATTCCCGGACGCCTGGCGGCCTTCGGCTGGAAGACCTTCGAGATCGACGGCCACGACATGCCGGAGATCGTGTCCGCGCTGGACAGGGCGTCGAGCGTCAAAGGGGCCCCCGCGGCGATCGTCGCCCGCACGGTGAAGGGAAAGGGCGTCGATTTCGCGGAGAACACGCACGCCTACCACAACAATCTCCTGACAGCCGAGGACCGCGAGAGGGCCATCGCCTCGGTATTGAAAAGCTCTTCGGCAGCGGTCTAAGGAGGCGGCTATTATGGAGAAAAATCAAAGAATGGCTTATGGCGCCGCTCTTCTGGAGCTGGCTCGGGCGAATCGGAACATCGTCGCGCTGGACGCGGATCTCTGCGCCTCCACGCAGTCCGTTCAGATCGAGACAAATCTGCCGGAGCAGTACGTGGAGATGGGGATCGGCGAGGCCAACATGGTCAGCACGGCGGCCGGACTCGCCCTCTGCGGAAAAATCCCCTTTGTCCACACGTTTGCCGTATTCGCCACCGGACGCGCCTTCGACCAAATTCGTCAGGGAGTCTGCCTGCCGAACCTGAAGGTGAAGATCGTCGGCTCCAGCGCCGGCCTTTCCGACTTCGGCGACGGCGCGACGCACCAGTGCTTCGAGGACATGGCCATCATGAGCGTTCTGCCCCACATGACCGTACTGGCCCCGGTGGACGCCGTGGAGGTTCCCAAGGCCGTCCGCGCGGCGGCGGCGATCGACGGACCGGTCTACATCCGCCTCAACCGCAACGACCTGCCTCTCGTCACGGAGGAATCCACCCCCTTCGAGGTGGGTAAACCCCTGACTCTGGCGGAGGGTCGGGACGTCTCCCTCTGCGTCAACGGCGTCACCGCCGGGATGGGCCTGAAGGCGCGGGAGCTTCTGGAGAAAAAGGGCATCTCGGCTCGCCTGGTGAACTTCAGCACGATCAAACCCCTGGACGAGGTCGCCGTCCGGACCGCGCTGGCGGGAACGCGCGCCGTCGTCACGGCCGAGGAACACAGCGTCACAGGAGGGCTGGGCGCGGCGGTGGCGGCCTGTATCGGCAGTGACAAAAGTCCCCTGCCCCTCGTCCGGGTCGGCATCGCCGACCGCTACGGGCAGTCCGCGCACAGCTACGAGCAGCTCCTCGAAAACTACGGGCTGACGGGCACGGCGATCGCTGCGGCGGCTGAAGAGATTCTTAAATGACAAAGAGCGTTCGGGGCGCTGCCCCGAACCCCGCTCAAGGGCCGTGGGCCCTTGAGAATCCCGATATGAAAAAACGGAGGAGGAAATTTTTTATGGGTAAAATTGGATTTATCGGCTTGGGGATTATGGGCAGGCCGATGGCGAAGAACCTCCTGAAGGCGGGGAAGCCGCTGGTGGTCTTCGACGTGGCGAAGGCGGCGGTGGACGAGCTTGCGGCGGCCGGGGCGGAGAGCGCTGCCTCCCCCGCCGGGGTGACGGAAAAAGCGGACGTCGTCATCGCCATGGTGCCGAACTCCCCCCATGTCCGCGAGGTCGTCGCCGGCAAAGACGGGATCCTGAGCGTCGTCCGCAAAGGACAGATCGTGGTCGATATGAGTTCCATCGCGCCGCTGGTCAGCCGCGAACTCTGCGCCCTTCTGGAGGCCAAAGGCGCGGACATGCTGGACGCCCCGGTCAGCGGAGGCCAGGAGAAGGCGGAAAAGGGCACGCTGGCCATCATGGTGGGCGGCAAGGAAGAGGTCTACAACAGAGTAAAGGACATCCTCGACCTGATGGGCAAAAGCAACTACGTGGCCGGGATCGGCGCGGGACAGATCGCGAAGCTGGTCAACCAGACCCTCGTTGCCATCAACATCGCCGGCGTGGCGGAGGGCATGAGCCTCGCGAAGAAAGCGGGCGTGGACCCCGAGAAGGTCTTCAACGCCATCCGGGGCGGACTCGCGGGCAGCCAGTGCCTGGAGGACAAGGCTCCCCGCATGTTCGAGGGACGCTACGACCCCGGCTTCCGCATCAACCTCCACATCAAGGACCTCGGCAACGTTCAGGAGACGAGCCGCGCCTTACACCTTTCCATGCCTCTCGTCGCCCAGATCATGGAGATGATGCAGAACCTGGCCGCCGACGGCCACGAAGCCCTGGATCACGGTTCCCTGGGACTCTTCTACGAAAAACTGAACAATATTTCTTTGAAAAAGTAATACTGAAAAAAATAAGACCCTAATTCTCGTAATTCTCGTAATTCTTTTCTGATTTCTTTTCTTACCGGGGTTCACAGGGGCCTGCGGCCCCTGTGCAGGGTATGGGGCAGCGCCCCATGATATTCAGTTCGAAGGAGGCAGGAGAAATGAGGAAGTTCAGATTTGTTGCGGTTGCGGTGTGTGTCGTGCTGCTTACGGTTTGCGGGCCGGGCGCGGCGGCGAGCAAGGTTTGGGAGAAGGGCGCGCCGACGGTGTACGTGGGCTTCGGGGCCGGCGGCGGCACGGACACGGCGGTCCGTCCCCTGATCGCGTTGATGGAAAAGCGCCTGGGCGAGACCGTCAACGTCGTCAACATGCCGGGCGCGGCCAGCGCTCTGGCCGCCGAGGAGGTTCAGGGCAAGGCCCATGACGGCTACAGCCTGTTCGCGACGGGATCCGGCTGCTTCGGCGGGTTCCTCATCACGGACACCTCGAAGCAGGGCGTGCCGTGGAACTGGTGGGGATTCCATCACATTCAGGGACCCGCGGCGCTTGTGGTGAACCCGGAGAAGTCGGGAATCAACACGGTCGAGGACGCGATCAGGGCGTTGAAAGAGGGCAGGGCCAACGTGGGAGTCTCCTCTCTGGGTGCGGGAATCCACGCTTTCGTGGAAGCTTTCGCCAAAGCGGCGGGGGTCGATACGCGGATCAACTACGTCACCTCCGGCGGGGACGGCCAGACCTGCGTCGCCGTCATGGCCGGGGAGATCGAAATCGGCTCCATCTCCTTCTCGGCCGGCGTGGACTACGCCCGTTCCGGCCAGTTGAAGGTCCTCTTCCTCAACAGGAATGAGCCCCTGAAGCTCTCCGATGCCCTCACCCTTCCGCCCATCACGGACCTTGGGCCCCAGTACAAAACCATTCCCGACCTGGCGGAGACGTGGCCGGTGATGATTCCCCGCGACGCCCCCAGGGCCATTGTGGACAGACTCCAGGAGGCTTTCCTGTGGGCGTGTCAGCAGCCGGAGATGAAGGAGTTCGCCGAGAAGATGGGTTACCAGGTCATCACCCGTTACGGCGAGGAAGCCGACAGGGTTCTGGACTATCAGTACGCGGCCTATGCGTGGGTCATGTTCGACGCCGGCCTGGCCCAGGAGTCGCCGGAAAAGTTCGGCATTCCGCGCCCGGAGGCCTGGAGCTGGGACAAAGAGAAGGCGAAGTACGGGTATAAATAAAAAAAGTAAAAAATAACGCCAGAAGCAACGGGGTAAACGCATGAAGATCGCAGGTTCCGGATACACATGCGTTTACCCTGCCGAAAGGAGGCAGCCTCTTGACTGATTTGACATCCGAGCCGGTACGGAGCCCAAAACCCGGGCGTCTGGCCGGGGCGGATTTTATCACGGCGATTCTGCTGATTTTATTTGGCGTCGGGCTTCTCGTCGGATCTTTGAACATGAAGACGCGGGCGGCTTACATGTTCTGGGTTTCTCCCGGCTTTTTCCCGATGATTCTTGGAGGGCTTTTCATCTTTTTCGGGCTTCTCCAGATGTACACTTCATCGCGGCGAGGGGGCTACCCGGACGCTCTCCGCATTCTTTCCGCCGCCAACCTCAAAAGAGGCTTCACCTCCCCGGTCTTCAAAAAAGGCGGCGTCGTCTTTCTGCTGATCCTTGGCTACGTGAGCTTATTGAAGACGGTCGATTTCGTTCCGCTGAGCATGGCGTATCTTTTCCTCACCTTCCTTTTCCTGAAGGCGCAGAAGTGGTACTGGCTGGTCGTCATCGCCGCGGCGGCGCCGTTTATCGTCCAGCTCGTCTTCAGTCATATCTTCAGAATCCCCATGCCCTGAGGAGAGGAGGCGCGAAAATAAAATGGAATACTTTGGACACATTATGGGAATGTTCTCCGCCATGGCGCGGGATCCGTGGATCATCGCGCTGATCTTCGGGGGGTCCGTCATGGGCCTTCTGGTGGGGGTCATCCCCGGGCTGACCGCAACCATGGCCCTGGCGCTTTTGATCAACATCTCCTACGGAATGCCTCTGGAACGCGCCGTGGCCTTTCTTCTGGCCGTCTACGTGGGGGCCACCTCCGGCGGTTTGTGCTCCGCCATCATGATCAACATCCCCGGCACCCCGGCGGCCGCGGCGACGGCTCTCGACGGCTTCCCCCTGGCCAAACAGGGCAAGGGCGGCCTGGCCATCGGGGTGGGGTTCATCGCCTCCTTCGTGGGGACGGTGTTCAGCATCCTCATCATGCTGACGCTCACTCCGGTGCTCTACCTGATCGCGATGAAGTTCGGGCACTGGGAGATGTTCCTTCTGGCGCTTTTCGGCATCATGATCTGCGGGTCGCTCAGCACGGACAAGGACCCCATCAAGGGCTGGATCGTGGGCTTTCTGGGGTTTGCCTTCTCCATGGTGGGGATGGAGGCGATCTTCGCCTTTCCGCGCTTCACCTTCGGAAGCCTCCAGCTCAAGGGAGGCATGCCCCTGATCGCGACCCTCATCGG
>JAISSA010000016.1 GCA_031273365.1 Synergistaceae bacterium | reverse complement strand
TTGTACAGGCACAGGACGAAATCCGCCTCCGTCGCCAGGGCGAGGCGCTTTTCGATGAGCGGCCAGGGCGTCAGCAGGTCGCTGAGGCTGACGACGGCGAAGTCGTGCGTCAGAGGCGCGCCAAGCACGGCGGCGGCCGAACAGGCCGCGGTGACGCCGGGCACGATCTCCACCTCGACCTCGGGGTGCCCGTCCGCGACCTCCAGCATCAGCCCGGCCATCCCGTAAACGCCCGCGTCGCCGCTCGAAACCAGAGCGACGGTTTTTCCCGAAAGCGCCAGCTCCAGGGCCTGACGACAGCGGTCAACCTCCTGCCGCATGGCGGAGCTCACGATCTCGCTGCGCCCGCAGCGCGCCGCGATCAGGTCGACGTAGGCCCGATAACCGACGACGACGTCCGCCTCCTCCAGGGCCGCGTTCGCGCGCGGGGTCATCTCGTCGACGCCGCCGGGCCCAAGCCCCACGACGCGGATCATCGAGAACCCCTCCGCCTCGCCAGCGCCAGAGCCACGCCCGGATACAGCGTTTTGCTCCGCAGCAGCGCCCCTCCGGAGACCAGCACCGCCGCCCGCTCGCAGACGTTGTCCACGCCCGTGACCTCCAGAACCTTCCGGGAGGACGAGAAGGGGCCGTCGACCCCGCGCAGCGCCTCCACGGAGCAGGTCAGGAACGGCAGTCCGCGCTCGCGGCAAAATTCGACGATCGCGGGCTCGTCGCGCTTCCGGTCGATCGACGCGACCGCCTCCAGCGACAGAGGCGAGACCCCCGCGCCGCCCAGAAAGTCCTCGACAGCCGCCGAAAGCGTCTCCTTCGCCGTGCCGCGTTTGCACCCGACGCCGAGGGTCAGGACGCGGGGCCGCAGCCAGAGGGTGACGGGCCAGGGCGGCGACACGGACTCGTCGGTGATCGCGACCCCCACGGGACGGGCGTCCAGCATGGCCGCAGAGACCTCCTTCACGGCGGAAACGTTTTCGATGGCGCAGTTATTTTCGACCGCCCACTCGTCGACGGCCTCGATTCCATGCAGGTCGGTCGCCGTCGTGACGACGGCGCGCCCGCCCGTCAGAGCGGCGATCCTCCGCGCCAGAGCGTTGCCGCCGCCAATGTGCCCGGAAAGCAGGGAGATCACGTTTCGCCCCGCGTCGTCCAGCACGACGACCGCCGGGTCCGTCGTTTTGCCGCGCAGATGGGGCGCGATCGCGCGAACCGCGATCCCGACGGCCGAGACAAAGACGAGCGCGGCGGTCTCCCCGCCGTCGAACCATCGGCCCGCCCACTCCCCGACCATGCCCGAGCCCGAATCCAGATCCGGGTTGAGACTTAAATTCGAAAAAACCTCCCGCCCTTCCCCGGCATATCGCTCCGGGACGAACACGCGGGCCCCCAGATCGCGCGCGAGGCGCGAGGCAAGCGCCGCTCCGGCGCGGGTGAAGGCGGCGATCACGGGCGCGCCCCTCATTTTCGGGCCTCCCGGAAGCCGTGGGCGAACGACGCGTCGTAGAGTTTCGACAGCTCGTAATCGTCCCCGAGAAACGCTCCGACAAGGATCAGGGCCGTCTTTCGGATCTGAAAGCGCTCCACCTCCGCGGGCAGATCGACGAGCGGCGCGCGCAGAACCTTCTGCTCCGGCCAGCTTGCCCTGTAAACGAGGGCCGACGGAGTCCCGGGATCGCAGCCGCCCTCGATCAGCGCTCCGCAAAGCTCCCCGATCATCCCCGTCGACAGAAAAAACACCATCGAGGCTCCGTGCGAGGCGAGCGAACGGACGTTCTCCCGCTCCGGCACCGGCGTTCGCCCCTCCATGCGCGCGATGATCAGCGTCTGACTGACGCCCGGCAGGGTGTACTCCGCGTTCAGGGCCGCCGCCGCCGCGCAGAAGGAGCTGACGCCCGGCACGACCTCGAAGGCGATGTCCAGCGCCTTCAGCCGGTCCATCTGCTCGCGGATCGCGCCGTAAATCGACGGATCGCCCGTGTGCAGGCGCACGACGTCCAGCCCCCGCGTGAAGCCGTCCCGCATCGTGTCGATCACCTCGTCCAGCGTCATGGACGCGCTGTCGTGAAGCTCGCAGCCCGCGGGCGCGAGGCGCAGAAGTTCGGGGTTCACCAGAGACCCCGCGTAGACGATCATCCCCGCGCCGCGAAGCAGACGCTCCCCGCGCAGGGTAATCAGGTCCGGCGCTCCGGGCCCCGCCCCGACGAAATGAATCACGGATCGACGTTCATGTCCGGCTTGGCCCTGGCAGGTACCCCGAGGTGCACCGGGGGTTTCAGGGGGGCCAGCGAAGCCCAGGGCTGAGCGGGCTCTGCCCCCCTGATCCTGAATGCTTCTCACGACTCGACGCCCCCGCGCGTCCAAGCGGACAGAAGCGTCACGGGGTTCTGCGCCGCCATGATGACGCTGTTCCCGACCACCCTGCTGCGACTGACGGCGACCTGCAGCACGTCCGGCCCGCGAAAGTCCGCTCCGCACAGCACCTCGTGCGCGACGCAGATCGTCTCCAGCGTCACGCCGCTGACGACGACGCGGATGCTTTTTCCGAATTGATCGAGTTTTCCGAGCCCGCCCACGTGCTCCAGTATGCGGCGCAGCTCGCCTCCGCTCCCTCCCACGAAAACGTGCGTCGGGCGGGGCAGGGACCTCAGGAGCGAGGCCGCGTTCCCCTCGTGGACCCACAGGTTGTACGCCCCAAACTTCTCCCTGTTGCGGCGCAGCAGGGCCGCCGCGTCCTCCGACCGCTCGACGGCGTGAACGTCGCCCCACGGACAAAGCCGGGCGCAGGCGACGGAGACGGAGCCCGTCCCGGCCCCGATGTCCCATACGACGGAGTCGGGCGTCAGGCGCAGTTGATCCAGCACGATCGTCCGCACCTCCCCCCGCGTCATGGGGATTCGGGCCGACTCCCCGGAGCGCAAAAATTCCTCGTCCTCCGGTCGGGATGGAAACGGGGGCAGGGGTTCGGGATTGCGCACCCGCACAACGGACAGGGCATCGAAGACACGCCCGCACAGGTCTGACGGGCTCCCCCGCACGACGCGCCCGTCGGGGCAGGACAACCGTTCTCCGACGGCGACCTCCAGATCGTTCATCCCGCGCTCCGTCAGGACCCGGCAGAGCCATGCGGGATCGCGGTCCGGCCCGCAGAAAAAGACCGTCTTTCTGTTATGTGCCACGATGCCTGCGACCTTCGACGGGGAGACGTCGCGCCCGTGGACGCTCACGATCTCCGCGTCCTCCCACGTTTCGCAGAGTGCCGCGGAGAGGGACTGTAACGAACTCACCCCGGGAATCACAGTAATGTCGAGATCCGAAAAGTGTTCCCGCAGGCGCGGCAGGAGGCTGAAAACCCCCGCGTCGCCCGATACGGCGACGGCGACGCTGCCCTTCGACAGGCGACGCTCAATCATTGGGAAAGCCTCGACCGGGCGGCTTCCCATGAGCTCGACGTTCCCGTGCCCGCCCGCCAGCGGCAGGTGACGCTTCGCGAGGACCAGACAGTCGCTCGTTTTCAGAATCCGCCCGGCCGCAAGCGTCAGCTGTTCCGCGTCGCCCGGCCCCACGCTGACGACGTACAGTCTGTTTTTAACGGTCATCTCAGGGGTCCTCCGTCTTTTAATTTTTTAATAATGGGGTCAGGGGACAAGTCCCCTGCGGGGTGTGGGGCGGAGCCCCGCGGTTTTAGTCATTAAATGTAAAAAGACTCCGGGGCTTTGCCCCATACCCCAATCAGGGGCCGTGGGCCCCTGATAACCCCGTAATTTATTGTTATATTGTTATTGCATTAATTCTTTTGCCAGGGCGTCAGCCCTGGCGCTTTTTCCCAGGATTGTTCCGTCGTTGTCGATGAACGCCGCACCTGCTGCCAGTTCTCCGAACGAACGCGCTACGCAGCGTTCGACAACGGCCTCCGCCAGTTGGGTCCACAGGGCCGCGCCCCGATCCTCCATCGACGCGATCGTGAGCCCCATCGCCTCCTCCGTCGTCGTGCAGGCGTAAAGCCTCCGGACAAAATCCGTCCCCGCCCCCAGAATCGCGGCGTGCGCGCACAACGCCTCCATTCGGCCGTCCGCGACGCGGTTGTGCGTGTTGAAGCTCCCGGCCGCGACCTTCAGCAGCTTACCCGGATGCCCGCAAAGCAGCACCCTTTCAAAACCCAGACGCTGCGCCTCGTCCAGCACGAACCCGACGCAGTTCCCAACCTGAAGGACACAGCGGCCCCTCAGGCCAAAAGCCCTGCGCAGCGCGCTTTCACCCGTGTTGCCGAAGGTCAGGGCGACGATCCTTTTACCCTGCGCCGCGTGGGTGTTCAGCTCCAGAGACAGAGAGTCGAAGATCGCGCGCTCGTCCATCGGACGCACAACCCCTGTCGTCCCCAGAATCGAAATTCCACCGACAACCCCCAGCCTTGGGTTGAACGTGCGCTTCGCGACCTCCTCCCCGCCGGGGACGGAGACCGTCACCACGGCGGCACGGGGCCCCACGACCTCACGGACCGCTTCCGCGATCATTCGACGCGGCACGGGGTTGATCGCCGGCTCGCCGACGGGGACCTTCAGCCCCGGCAGCGTCACCACGCCAACGCCCTCGCCCGCGCGAAATTCGACCGCATCGCCCGAGTCATCCGGCGGATCGTCCGGCAGGTCCACACGAACCACCACCGTCAGGCCGTTCGTCGCGTCCGGATCGTCGCCCGCGTCCTTCACCACACCGCAGCAGCCCGGAAAATACGGCACGACGTCCAAGCAGAGCGTCCGTCCCAGCGGCGTCCCGACCTCCACCCGCTCGGGACAGCGCCCCGTGGACAGCCACAGAGCCGCCGCCTTCGCCGCCGCCGCCGCGCAGGACCCGGTGGAAACCCCCTCCCGCAGAGGCGTCATTTTTTCTGCATACTCAATAAAAGGGCGTTGACGATCGCCGCCGCTGCCGGAGAGCCGCCCTTGCGGCCCACCGCGGCGATCCAGGGGACACCCGTCCTCATCAGGACCTCCTTGGACTCCACGACGTTGACGAAGCCCACGGGAACCCCGATGACCAGGGACGGCCGCGCCGTACCCTCCGCCACGAGCTCGCACAGGCGCAGCAGGGCCGTCGGCGCATTGCCGATGGCGAAAATCGCGTCGGGCACGTCCCGCGCCGCGTGCTCCATGCTGACGACCGCCCGGGTGACGCCGCGCGCTTCCGCCTCGGCGGCGACGTCCTCCCCGGCCATGTAACAGCGCACCGATCCGCCGTTCGCGGACATGAGCTTTTTATTGACGCCGCTTGCCGCCATCTGCGTGTCGGTCACGACCGTAACCCCCCGCAGCAGAGCCTCCTGGCCTGCCCTCACGGCATCCTCGGAAAAAGCGAGCGTCCTCGCGAAGTCGAAATCTGCCGTCGCGTGGATCACCCGCATGACGATCGGAAGGCGCTCCCCGGGGATCGCGTGCTCTCCCAGTTCCTTCGCGATAATCGCCATGCTGGCCTGTTCGATTGCCTCGGGCCGCATCCCGCACTCACCTCCGTTCACAAAGAATGCAAAAGGGGAACCCCACAGCCGGCTCCCCTTCTTCAAATAAGCGACATCCTTCTTCAGAAGTTCTCCCGCCCTGTGCCCGCGCACAAATTCAGGACATTGATTCCACAGGTTCCGCAAGGTTTCCTGACTTCCCGTTCATCCTCCCGCCCGCGTCTTCCCGCCCCTTCGGGCAGTGACTTCTCTGCGGGCTTCGTCTTCGGGCTACAGTGGCGGGGCCGCTCCGGCTTCAGACCGGATTCCCTTGTCGCGAAACGTTCTCCATTGATTGTCGAGGTATTATACACCGGAGCGGCTGTTATAATACAGCAGTTTTTGACGCAACAATAAAGGAGGAACTCACATGGAGGACGTTATCGCGCGTGCCGTGGCGGAGATCGGACCGCTCGACGCCCAAAGCATGAAAGAGGCCGCCGCTTATCAGGAGAAATTGCTGAAGCCGGCGGGCAGCCTTGGGGAACTCGAGGCCATCGCCATCCGAATCGCGGGCATTACGGGGCAGCTCCACAACCGTACGGAGCACAAAATCCATTTTCTGTTCGGCTCCGACCACGGGATTTACGACCGGGGCGT
Source organism: Synergistaceae bacterium (assembly GCA_031273365.1). Taxonomy (GTDB): domain Bacteria; phylum Synergistota; class Synergistia; order Synergistales; family Aminobacteriaceae; genus JAISSA01. The sequence continues at coordinate 120 of JAISSA010000016.1, read as the reverse complement.
CTCGGCCTCGCCGCAGCACTTCACCCGGATGCTCATGGAGTTTTACGCCGCCGACGCGGGCTGCGGCATCAACATCCTCTGCCGTCAGGCTGGCGTCGAGCTGAAACTCGTCGATATGGG
>JAISSA010000286.1 GCA_031273365.1 Synergistaceae bacterium | reverse complement strand
GGCCGCGTGCTGTCAGCTCTGAAACCGAATCAAACTCGTAAAGACTGAGGGCTTCCTCGCAGCAATACGCGAAGGAGGCCCTCTTTTTTTACTCCGTTTCAGCGACGGGGATCTAATTTTGAGGAGTGGAAATACAAATGAATGTTCCGTTGGTAATCCTGATTACGTACGCGATCGTGCTGACGCTGTTGTCCTGGAAGGCCACGCAGATCCAGAAGCACGGGAGCGGCGGGAAAATGCTGAACTACCTCCTGGCCGGGCAGAAGCTGCCCACGGTGCTGGTCGCCGTCATGCTAACCGGCCTTGCCGTGGGAGGGGCCTCGACCGTTGGCGTGGCGGAACAGGCCTACACGGTGGGGATTTCGGCGGGCTGGTACAACGGGGCCTGGGGGACGGGCGGAATCATCGTGGGGCTCGTCATGGCCGCAAAGTATCGCCGCATGAACCAGCACACGGTTCCCGAGATGATGGGATCGGCGTTCGGCAGCGGAGCGCGCCTGCTCGGCGTCCTCGCGCAGCTCCTGATCATGATGACCATCACCTCCCTGCAGTACGTGGCGGGAGGCGCGATTCTGGCCTCGATGCTGCCCGACATCTTCACGTCCACGACGGGCATGATCGCCTCCGCCGCCGTCTTCATCGGCATCACGCTGGTCGGCGGCTACTGGGCCAGCGGCCTGACCAACGTCGTGAACGTCATCATCATCTATGTCGGAGTGCTTGCCGCCCTCTTTTCCGGGTTCAGCAGCTTCGGAGGCTTCGACGCCGTCGTCGCGGCCCTGCCCGCCGGAGGGACGTGGTTCGACCCCGTGAGCGGCATCGGCGCGGCGATTCTCGCGGCGTGGATGGCCGTCATGACGACGCAGGCCTGCACGACACAGGCCGTAGTTCAGATCGCCCTGGCCGCGAAGGACGAAAAAACGGCGCGCAACGGCTTCATCATCGGCGGAATCCTCACCCTGCCCGCGGGCTTTCTGTGCGCGCTTTTCGGGGTCATGGCCGCGGCCAAATACCCGGGGCTCAATCCCGCGCTCGCGCTGCCGACCATCGCGGCACGAGTCAGCCCCGTCATCGGCGGCATTTTCCTCGCCGGCCTCTGGGCCGCCGACGTCTCCACCGCCGTCGCTCTTCTGATGGGCTGCTCCACCCTGCTGATCCGGGACGTCTGGAAACCCCTGTCTCCCAAAAAATTCACCCCGGAGACCGAGCTTCTGACCTCGCGCATCGCGGTGTTCCTCGTCAGCGCCTGTTCCTTCGGCCTGGCCCTGACCGTCGTCGGGATATTGAAGACCATCACCTCGGCGCTGGCGATCACCACCTCGTTCACGCTCCTGATTCTGGCGAGCCTCTACGCGCCGCGCCTCTGTAAAAAATCCGCCGGGTTCTGGACCATCCTGGCCTCGCTGATCGTCTGGGCCCTCTGGACCTGCGTTCCCGCCACGCGCGTCCTGCCCCACCTGATTTACATGGAGTGGATCGTCTGCCTGATCGTGTTCGCCGTCACCTCTGTCCTCGACAGCCGGCCGGCCGCGGCGCTGGTGTCCGGGAAACCCGACGCAATCCCAGCGGGGGCGACGTCCTTCGACTGACGCGCCCGCCTGTGTTATGATTCGATCATTCGCCATTTTCAAAAATAATGTCATAAAGAAAGGATGAGCGTAATGATCGTCGTTACCTCCACGTTCAGGGCAAAGTCGGGAAAAAGGGGTGAGGTCGCGGGTCTTGCCCGACCCTGCGTCGAAGAGACCCGAAAGGAGAAGGGATGCGTCCGTTACGAACTTTTCCTGTCGAGCGAGGATGAGGTCACTTTGCAGTTTATCGAAGAATGGACGGACCTCGACTCTCTGCGTGCCCACCTGAAGTCGCCGTGTCTGGCGAAATTTAAGGAGGCGCGCGAGGGCCTCGTGGAGGAAGGACGCGTCCTCAAAATTTTCGAGGCCCGGGAAACGTCGCTCTCGTAGTAAGCAACGCGAACGGCGTCTGGCCTCCGGCGCACACCACACGCATAGAAAATCTCATACGAAAATCCCGGCCTCTCTGCAATGCCGGGATTTTTTTATATGGAAGAAAGTTTGTAAGCGTTCAATCCCCACATCGCCCACCCAGGCAGAAGCTGGCGAAATACTTCGGGGGTTCCAGGGGGGCCAGTGCCCTTCCCATTTAAAAACCTGAGGAAGGGACAGACTCTGAACCCCAGGGGCGAACGAGCGTGGGAACACGTTCCTCCGCCCCTCTGGGCTTGAATGTTTTCGAAAATTTTAAATGAAGACCGCCTTTTTACCGTGACGGATTTCGAGAGTCATACGTTATAATTCGTAAATGAAAAATCCCTGAAAGATGGGTACGCGAGAGACTTTCGTCATATGCTTCGATAAAGGAAAGCTTCGCTGAAGGAAAGAAATATAAAAAGAAATATAAGCGAGGCAGAAGAGACAACAGGAGACGAAAGCGCCGAAGGGGCAACTTTCGAGGCCGATGGAGGCTCGATTTGGAAACTCTCAGGCAAAAGAATCGTACCCGGACAGGACTCTGAATCGGCGTTTTGGTGGTTGCCGCGACAGAATGGAGAATGTCCCGGGGGAGGGCGTGCTATGCAAAAGCGCGTCATGATGACAAACAATTCTGCGCTGTGTCGGATCGTTCCGGCAGGACGGCTCGTGAAGGGGTCGTCTCTGGACGTTCTGACAGCTGTCCGCGATGCGGTGCACCTCGGAAGTCTGCTGCTGACGCACCCCCTCTGCGGCAATCTTCGTCCATATCAACAACCTTTTCGTTCCGTTCTGATGCAGGAGAACCCGGGAGCTCTGGTGCACCTTGAATCGCTTTCGATGATCGAGGACGCCGTTCTTCTCTATCGAAGCTGCCGGGACCGTCTTGTTTTTCCGAACATGCTGCCCGAGCCTCTTCGGGCGGACTACGCTTTCGTCGATTTCGAACTGATGAAGGAGAGCCTTGAGCTGTACGGCCTGCTGCCGCGGAGCGCGAGTCCGGATTTTACGGAAACTCCGGACTTTACAAACACTCCGGATTTTACAAAAACTTCTTCTGCGACGGGCGAGGCCGCTGTAATGTTCTGATTTTGTAACGTCCTGATTTGAGTTTCAGCTTTGTGGAATAGTGGAATATATAAAGGAGGTGAAAATTGATGATCGAGTTGACAAAGGAAAATTGCGATGTTGAGGTAAAGGAGAGCGCTCTGCCCGTCGTGGTCGATTTCTGGGGGCCCGCCTGTGGTCCCTGCATGGCCCTGATGCCGAAGTTTACGGAAATCTCCGAGAAGTACGAAGGCAAGGCAAAGTTCTGCAAAGTGGATACCTCCAGCAACAAGCGGGTAGCCATCAACTTCAGGGTGATGAGCCTGCCGACGATTCTTTTCTGGAAGGGCGGCGCGGAGGTGGCGCGTCTCGGCGGCGCGGACGCGACGCCGGAGAACATTACGGCGAAGATCGAGGCGATGATCGCCTGATCTTTTTCAATGTAAAGCGCCACAGGCGCTTTATTGATCGAGAGCAGTCCGCTGCGGATTGCGAAAGGAGGGGCAGGATTGAGACTCGAGCTTCACAGAATCTTCGTGAACAAACTGGCCTTCGGCGATAAAACGGGCGTTGAGGACGGAACTCTGACCATCGACAAAAAAGAGCTGCTTGCGCTGATCTCCGAAGACGAACTGCTGGGCAAAAACCTCGACGTCGACGTGGCCATGCCCGGAGAGAGCGTTCGAATCATTCCGGTCAAGGACGTCATCGAACCTCGCTGGAAAATCGAGGGCAAGGGGCAGGTTTTCCCCGGCATGATCTCCGACGTGGACCCCGTCGGAGAGGGCAAGACCCTGGTTTTGAGCGGCGCCGCCGTCGTCACGGCGGGAAAGATCGTGCGGTTTCAGGAGGGCATTATCGACATGTCCGGGCCCGGAGCGGACTACACGCCCTACTCGAAAACGTGCAACGTCGTGCTGTTGCTCGAACCGGCGAATCCCGACATGGACAAACACGACTATGAGGCCGCCTGCCGCATGGCCGGCCTGAAGACGGCCGCTTATCTGGCGCGCTGCTGCGCCGACGCCGCGGCCGACAGGGTCGACGTATTCGACCATCCCAACATCAGGGAGGCGATGACCTCTCACGCCGCTCTGCCGAAGGTCGGGTACCTCTACATGCTCCAGACTCAGGGGCTTCTGCACGACACCTACCTTTACGGGGTGGACGTGAAGAAGATTCTGCCGACCGTGCTCTCGCCGCTCGAGGTCATGGACGGCGCGATCGTTTCGGGCAACTGCGTCTCGGCCTGCGATAAAAACAGCAGCTACGTTCACCAGAACAATCCCGTCATCGCCGACATGCTGAAGCGCCACGGGAAGGACTTCAACTTCGTGACCTGCATCGTCACGAACGAGAACGTCACCCTGGCCGACAAGCGCCGCAGCTCCGGCTTCGCCACGAAGCTGGCCGCCATGCTGGGACTTGACGGCATCGTCATCACGGAGGAGGGATTCGGCAACCCCGACGCCGACCTGATCATGAACTGCTGGAAGGCCGAAAGGCTCGGCATCAAAACGGCGCTCCTGACCGACGAGTACGCCGGACAGGACGGAGCGAGCCAGTCTCTGGCCGACTCCTGCGTCGAGGGCGACGCCTGCGTCACGGCGGGCAACGCCAACGAGGTCGTCGTTTTGCCTCCGATGGAGAAGGTTCTGGGGGTCCCCAACGAGGCGAACGTCATCGCGGGGGGCTGGCAGGGATCGCTCGCCGCGGACGGCGCGATCACCGTCGAGCTTCAGGCCATCACCGGCGCCACCAGCGAGCTGGGCTACACAAAGCTGGGCGCGTACACAATTTAGCCTGCAGTTCAGCTTGTAAAGAGCAGGTTACGGCTTCAGGTATAAATTTATATCGAAATAATTTCAGAAAGGCAGGTGTCAGACATGGGTAAACTGGCGGGCAAAAAGCTGCTGCTTCTCGGTGAGCGCGATGGCGTTCCCGGGCCGGCCATGGAGGCGTGTTTGAAGGACAGCGGCGCCGAGGTTCTTTTCTCGGTCACCGAGTGTTTTGTCTGAACCGCCGCAGGGGCGATGGACCTGCAAAATCAGCAGCGCATCAAGGACGCCGCTGAGAAGTTCGGCGCCGATTGCATCGTGATTCTCGGTTCCTCCGACGCCGAAGGTGCGGAGATTTACGCCGAGACCGTGAGCAACGGCGATCCGACGTACGCAGGCCCTCTTGCCGGAGTCCCGTTGGGACTTCCCGTATACCACGTTTTCGATCAGACAATACGCGACGAGTGTGATTCCTCCGCCTGGGAGGAGCAGATCAGCATGATGGAGATGGTGTTGGATCCTGAAGCGCTGGCTGCTGCGGTTAAGGGTATTCGTGATCAGTACAGTCAAAACGTCCTTTAAGGTCGGGTCAGTCCGGCAACAGGATCCGAGACCCTGACAGAAAGGTGGGAGGAAAAAAGTGGCTTATCGTGTCGTTCATTACATCAACCAGTTTTACGCGGGCATAGGCGGCGAGGAAAAAGCCGACGTCACGCCCGAAATACGCGAAGGCGCAGTGGGGCCTGGAATGGCTTTTAAGACGGCTTTTGGGGCGAACGCCGAAATTGTGGCGACCGTTGTCTGCGGGGACTCCTATTTTGCCTCCAACATGGACAAGGCCAGCGCGGAAATCGTCGAGATGGTTAAAAAATACAAACCCGACGCGTTCATCGCCGGCCCGGCGTTTAACGCAGGCCGCTACGGCACGGCCTGCGGAGGGATGTGCGAGGCCATATCCAAACAGCTGGGCATTCCCGTGGTCAGCGGCATGTACCCGGAAAACCCCGGCGTCGAACTGTACAGGAAATCCGCCTGGATCCTGGAGACTCCCGACAGCGCGGTGGGCATGAGAAAAGCGGTTCCCGCCATGGTGAAGCTGCTTCTGAAGCTGCTGAAGGGCGAGAAATTGGGAACCCCGGCGGAAGAGGGCTACATCGAGCGCGGAGTCCGCGTCAACAAATTTTACGATAAACTGGCGGCCGAGCGCTGCGTCGAGATGTTCGTCGCCAAAATGAAGGGAGAGCCGTTCGAGACGGAGTACAAAATGCCCGTCTTCGATCGCGTCGATCCCCAGCCCGCCGTTAAGGACATGAAGAACGCCGTCGTGGCGCTCGTCACGTCCGGCGGCATTTGTCCCAAAGGGAACCCCGACCACATCGAGGCGTCGAGCGCCAGCAAGTACGGCGAATACGACATCACGGGCGTCATGGACCTGACGGCGGACAAATATTGCACGGCGCACGGCGGCTACGACGCGACCTACGCGGACAGAAACGCGGACGTCGTGCTCCCCGTCGACGTTCTGCGGGACATGGAAAAAGAGGGCGTCTTCAAAAAGCTCCACAACAAATTCTACACCACCGTGGGCAATGGAACGGCCGTCGCCAGCGCCAAACGCTTCGGTGCCGAGATCGCCGACAAACTGGTGGCCGACGGGGTCACCGCCGTTATCCTGACCTCGACCTGAGGCACCTGCACTCGTTGCGGTGCAACGATGGTGAAGGAAATAGAACGGAAACTCCCCGTAGTGCACGTTTGTACCATAGTACCCATTTCACAGACCGTCGGCGCCAACAGAATCATCCCGGCCGTGGCAATCCCTCACCCCTTTGGCGATCCGACCCGAACCCCCGAAGAAGAGAAGGTTATACGCAGACACCTCGTCGAGAGGGCCCTTATGGCCCTTCAAACCGAGATTACGGAGCAGACCGTTTTCACGAATTGAGAACGGTTGGTTAATTGAGTTGATTGTTGGTTAGTTGAGTTGATTGGTTGATCGCATGATTGTATGGCAGGGCCCAAACCGGGCTCTGCCGATGAAACAACCGTCAGGGAGGGCATAAATTTATGTCGAGCGTCGGCATCAAAGGATACGCTTATTGTTTGAACCACGCCCCGGAGCTGGGGCTGCACTACGGCTCCACGCCCTTTACGGAACGCGAGGCGAAGGGAGACAGCGACTTTCTGAAGGCCCTTCCCAAATATATTCAGACTTACGAAAAGGCCATGCAGTACGCGCCGAACCAGGCGTATATCGGCGGCATCAGCTACGAAGAGTTCGAGGCCGCTCAGACCCCGTGGATCAAAAACTATCTGAGCGACGCGAATCGCTACGGCAGGTACGGAGAGATCATGCCGGAGGACGAATTTCTGGGACTTCTGGCGATCTGCGACGTTTTCGACCTGATCTGGCTGGAAAAGGACTTTGCCGGCAACGTCAAAGCCCGGCTTCTGAAGGACCCCGTCATGACGGAGTCCATTGTGGCCCGCCTCAAAGGCGCGCACGACCTGCCTGAGATCGAGGCCGAAATCAGGGACAAAAAGGGCCGCGCGCTTTACTCGGACGGGAAGGTGGTCGGGTGCGTCCGCAACGGGCACGAGATCGACGACTGTCTTTTCGCCTACGTTCTCCTTGAAAATCTGGCGTGCAAGGCGGGCGGCGTTCTGGCCCTGCTGCACCTGATGAAAAACAGCAATGTGAAGCCGGAGGAGATCGATTTTGTAATCGAGTGCTCCGAGGAGGGCGCGGGCGACATGAACCAGCGCGCCGGCGGCAACTTCGCCAAGGCCGTGGCGGAGATCGCGGGCTGCGTCAACGCCTCCGGCTGCGACGTGCGCGGATTCTGCGCGGGGCCCGTCAACGCCATAATCGCAGGGGCCTCTCAGGTCGCGGCGGGCGCGCGCAAAAACTGCGTCATCCTGGCCGGCGGCGCCGTCCCGAAACTTTTCATGAACAGCCGTGACCACGTCAAAAAGGAACTTCCCGCCCTCGAGGACTGCCTTGGAAATTTCGCGCTGCTGCTGGTCCCCGATGACGGGACCGAGAAAAACCCCGTCATCCGCCTCGACGCGCTGGGCAAGCACTCCGTCGGCGCGGGCTCCGCGCCTCAGGCCATCACCTCCGCGCTGATCCATGACCCCCTCTCCGCCCAGGGGCTGACCTTCAGCGACGTGGACAAATTCGCGGCCGAACTTCAGATCCCGGAGATCACGCTCCCCGCCGGCGCGGGCGACGTGCCGCACGCCAACATCAAAATGACCGCCGCCCTGGCCGTCATGAAAAAGGCCATCGAAAAAAGCGGCATGGACGATTTCATCAAAAAGCACGGCGTCATCGGCTTTGCCCACACGCAGGGACACATCCCGTCGGGCGTTCCCTTCATCGGCATCGCGTGCGACCACATCAGGGCCGGGACGATGAAGCGCGTCATGATCATCGGCAAGGGCAGCCTTTTCCTGGCGCGTCTGACGAACCTCGCGGATGGCGGATCGTTCCTTATCGAACCCTCGAAAGGCGGTGCCTCGACGGGCGCCGTGAGTAAAGAAGACGTGAAATCCCTGATTCTGGAGGCGCTTTCCGAAATCGCCGGCAGGCTGAACTGAGGCGGAGGAAGAATATGAGCGACATCAAAAAACTGGTCGGCGAGTCCCTCGCTGAAATCGTCAGCGCGGCAAAGAGCGGCGGTCCCAAAATTCGCATCGGCCTGATGGCCGCGGGCAGCGAGCTCAGCAGCGAAGAACTGGTGAAGGGCGCGTGTCTGGCGCTCAGGACATACGGCAACGTTCAGCCCGTCATGATCGGCCCCCGCATATCGGGCAACCCGGACTTCGACAGGCTGGAGTGGATCGAGACCGACGACTGCGAGGCGAACATTTCTCTGGCGCTGGAAAGCGCGCTCAGGGACAGGCGCGTCGACGGGGCTGTGGCGCTGCATTTCCCATTCCCTCTGGGCGTCACGACCATCGGGCGCGTTATGACTCCCGCCAGAGGACGGCCCATGATTCTGGCCTCCACGACGGGGACGTCGGCCACGGCCCGGGGCGAGGCCATGCTGAGAAACGCCGTCTACGGCATCGCCGTGGCGAAATCGCTGGGAATTCCGGAGCCAACGGTCGGCATATTGAACGTCGACGCCGCACAGCCGGTTTTTCGCGCCCTCACCCACATGATGGAGAGGGGATACGGCGTAAAATTCGGCTCGTCCGTTCGAAAAGACGGAGGGGCGGTGCTGCGTGGAAACGACCTGCTCGCCGGTGCGGTGGACGTCTGCGTGACGGACACCCTGACGGGCAACGTCCTGATAAAAATGTTTTCTTCCTTTAACACGGGGGGCGGCTACGAGGCCACGGGCTGGGGGTATGGCCCTTCCTGCGGGGAGGGCTGGACAAACGTCGTCTCGATCATATCCCGCGCGTCGGGAGAGCCCGTCATTGCAAACGCTCTGACCTTTACCGCCGCCGTCGTGGCGGGGAAACTGCCAACCCTGGTGGACAGAGAGCTCGCCGCTGCCAAAAAAGCCGGGTTCGACAAAGAAATTGCCGCTCTGACCCCCAAAGCCGCGGCCATGGAGGAGAAAATCGAGGTCCCTCCCGCGGAACCCACGGATGAAGAGCTGCACGGCGTCGACGTGCTGGAAATCGAAAACGCGGTGAAGGTGCTCTGGAAGGCGGGCATCTACGCCGAATCCGCCATGGGTTGCACCGGCCCGGTCGTAAAGCTTCCCGCTAAATACGCGGAAAGAGGCACGGCCATTCTGAAGGAAAACGGCTATCTGTAAAATTCTTTAAAAATTTTCTTACCCCAAACATCTCCGAAAGTCGAACGATTCTTTCGGAGATGTTTACCTGGGTATCATGATAAACCGGGATCACAGGCTGAAGAAAGGAGATGGCCCTGACAGGGTTCATCCCGGTCCATGGTTATTGCTGTCGAAAAGCGCCCGTATGTTCAGGCCCCATGTATCCGGCTTTGCTCTGGCAGGCGCTCAGTGCGACGCCGGGGGTTTCGGGGAGGGGCCAGGCCCCAGGGGCGAACGAGCTCCGCTCCCTGAGTCTGGACGATTGAAAGCGCCCGGAAATTTGAAAAGGAGGCTGGTTTGTACCATGCAGACAATTATGGAATATAACGGAATTATCAACAGGTTCATATGGGGCGATCCCATGCTCATTCTTCTGGTGGGCACGGGCATTTATCTCACGCTTCTTTTGGGATTCCCCCAGTTTCGTTACTTTGGACTTGTATGGAAGGAGATCTTCGGCAAAAAAGGCGGCGTGAAGGACGCTTCGGACCAATCGATTTCCTCCTTCGCGGCGACGGCGACGGCGATGGCCGCCACCGTCGGCACGGGCAACATCGCCGGCGTCGCCACGGCTCTGCACCTCGGCGGCCCTGGCGCTCTCGTCTGGATGCTTGCCTCGGCGGTTTTCGGGATGTGCACAAAATTCGGAGAGGTCGCTCTGGCCGTTCACTTCCGCAAAAAGGACGAACACGGCGACTGGCGCGGCGGGACCATGTACATCCTCGAACACGGCGCGGGGCAGAAGTGGCTGGCCATTCTTTTCGCGCTCTTCGCGTTTCTGGCTTCCTTCGGGATCGGCGCGGCCGTGCAGGCCAACTCCACGGCCGAGGGCCTCGCCATGGGGTTCGGCGTCGATCCGCTTTACAGCGGCGTCGTTCTTGCGGTTCTGGTTGGCCTGGTCATCATTGGAGGACTGAAGAGTCTTTCCACCGTCACGACCTATCTCGTCCCCTTCATGGCCGTTTTCTACATCATCGGCTCCATCATCGTTCTCGTGACGAACGCCTCCATGATCCCGCAGGCCGTCGCCATGGCCTGCAGGCACGCGTTCAGCGATCCCATGGCCATACCCGGAGCCATCGCGGGCTGGTCCGTCAGAATGGCCGTCAGCAAGGGCATAGCGCGCGGCGTCTTCTCCAACGAGGCGGGACTCGGCTCCGCCCCCATGGTGCACGCGACCGCCAACGTCGACCATCCCATTCGTCAGGGACTTTACGGCATTTTCGAGGTCTTCATGGACACGATCATCATTTGCTCCATGACGGCGCTCGTCATCATGACCACCGGAAGCCTCACCGGTCAGCCCGAGCTGAGCGGCGCTCAGCTTTCCCTCTACGCCTTCGAGATGGGCCTCGGCGCGACGGGCAAGTACGTCCTTTCCATCGGCCTGGCGCTTTTTGCCTTCACCACCATCCTGGGCTGGTACTGGTACGCCGAGACCGCGACCACCTATCTCTTCGGGATCTGGTTCAAGCCCGTCATGAAGCTCATCTGGATCGTCCTGATTCTCATGGGCGCGGCGGGGGGGCAGATTCTGGGAACGGGAGCGCGCGCGTTCCTGACAAACCTGTGGGACATGGCGGACACCCTGAACGGACTGATGGCCATTCCCAACCTCATCGGCCTGCTCCTGCTTTCCGGCGTATTGCGTAAACTCGTCTCCGAGTTCGATGCAAAACGCAAAAACGGAGACATTAAGTTTTAGAAGAACGCGCTGTCGATTCGTAAACGTTCAAAATCAGGGGCCTGGAGCCCGCAGATTTAAAATGGAAAGGGCACCTGGCCCCTCAAAGGCCCTCATGCCGTCCTGAGCAGCTGTCCTGGCAAACACTGTATACACGGGGCGCGACCACTTTTTCAGGCGGTCGCGCCCCGTGTGTGGGTGCGGCAGGCCGTCACCCGCTCACTTGGCCGCGCTCCGCCAGTCCCACATGGCGGGGGTGCTGGTGGAGACTCCGACGGCTCCGGCCTTCAGAGCGTTTTTGATGTCTTTCACGTCGTTGACCAGTCCGCCCGCGATAACAGGAATGGGAATAGCCCGGCACATTTTCTCCGTGACGGCAGGCATGATCCCCGGCAAAATTTCTACGGCGTCGGGCTTCACCTGCCGTATCGACTGAATCCCTGTGGTAAACGAGAGGTTATCGATCAAAAAGACGCGCTGGATGGCCGTTATGGCCAGATCTTTGGCGATTTTGACCAGAGGCGCCCTGGTCGTGATGACGCCGTCGGGTGAAACGCGCTCTTTGATGTAGCGCAGGGCGTATTTATCTTTTCCGAAACCCTCGATGAGATCCATGTGGATATAGATTCCCTTGCCAGCGTCCCGGACCTGCTTTACGGTACTCTCGACGGAACAGATGTTCCCCGTGAGGAGGAAAAGAATTCTGCACGGAGAAGCGATCGCGGCGCGCAGGTACTCTTCGTCCTTGATTGCCACAATAACCGGGTTCTCACACAACATTGCGGATAAACCGTTCACAGCCATGCCTCCCCTGACGCCGGTCGTGCGCCCGCCGCCTCCGAATTCGGTACTGTAAAACAGGATATACGACAGCCCACGATTTAGCAAGGATTTTGGCTAAACGTCAGGCCCAGTGGGCAGAGCTCGTTCACTCCTGGCCCTCCCGGGCCTGAACGGTTACCCTGCGGGATATGGGGATGTGATAGACTGTGTTCGAGAGAGCATGACTTCATGAGGGTGGGGTAAATATGCGCAATATCTGTTTTTATCTGATTATTATTTTTTATGCTGCAGATTTTCTTTGGGGACAAATATTGTCGTACCTGGATCGTACGCGCATGAGTCCTCTCCTGCCGAAGGAGCTGGAGGGGATATACGATCCCGCGGAGTACGCCAGACAGCAGGCGTATCAGAGGGAAAACGACCATTTCGAGATGGTTTCCGAGGGATTTGCGTTCGCGGTCGGCATGGCGGTTTTGTGGTACGGGGGGTTGGGGTGGCTTGACGCGTTTCTTCGAGGGTACACCGATCATTATATATTGCTGCCGCTGCTGTTTTTTGGAATATTGTCCATTTTGCTCTGGATTATGCATATCCCCTTCGATTGGTATGACACCTTTGTCATAGAAGATAAATTCGGCTTCAATAAGACAACGCCTCGGACATTTGTGGAGGATGAGCTGAAGACGCTTGCGCTTGCTCTGGTTTTTCAGGGCGTGCTGGTAACGGCCATTTTGGTCGCTTATGAATACACCGGTGACTGGTTCTGGTTGTCGGCCTGGTGCGCCGTTTTCGTTTTTACGCTGGTCGTCGCATTTTTTTACTCCGAATGGATCGTTCCGATTTTCAACAAACAGACGCCGCTCGAGGAAGGTGCGCTTCGTTCGGCAATTGAAAATTTTGCCCGGAAGGTGTCCTTCCCCGTTCATAATATTTACGTAATGGACGGTTCAAGGCGAAGCACAAAATCTAACGCCTATTTCACAGGGTTTGGAAAGAAAAAACGTATCGTTTTGTTTGATACGCTGATTAACGATTTGACTACGGAAGAAGTCACTGCCGTGCTGGCGCATGAAATCGGTCATTATAAAATGAAGCACATGATGTACATGATGGCGATTTCGTTGACGGGTACGGGATTTATGCTGTGGGTGCTGTCGCTGTTTCTGAAGAGGCCGGAGGCGGCATATGCGTTGGGCGGAGTGACGCCGTCGTTTCATCTGGGGCTGATCGGCTTTTCCGTGCTGTATTCACCACTGTCCGAGACACTGGATTTGGCGGTAAATTACATATCCCGCAAATATGAATATGCGGCCGACTGTTTTGCCGCCGCCCACGAGATGGGGAGTGCGTTGCTTACGGCGCTCAAAAAAATCTCCTCAAAATCGCTGGAGAACCTCACGCCGCACCCGCTTGTCGTTTTTTGGGATTATTCTCATCCGACGCTGCTGCAAAGAATGCATAACGTTCAAAATGTCGACAGAAACCGGGAAAAATTAGCGGGGTCAGGGGACTGAACCCCGTGCGGGCGCATCCCCGTCGGGCGCATCCCCTGCGGGGCTTTTGTCGGGGGGCGGAGCCGTGCGATTTGGGCCTGGCGACATTGCCCTGCGCCGTCACGATCTCCTGACGAAGAGCGAGTCCCAGGTCTGATGGCAAAGCACAAACTGCCCCCCAGCCTGGAAGTCATTATTTCCCTCGTAAATGCAGGCCGGGCGTCATGGCTCGATGCAAAATCGCCCTTATGTTCAGCTTACGCATCAGTCGTATTTCCCGGTCGATAAGTCGTCAAAAAACGTTGGGCCGTCTACAACACGCCCATTATCCATATCATTAGAGTACACTCCTTTAGTTACGAATCGCAAGTATCTCTTTCTCGCCAAGGCCGGTGTATTTTCTGACAGTTTCAGGAGGAAATCCATCGGCGAGCATCGACCGCGCAACTTCAAACGCCTTTTCTTCTTTACCTTCTTCTCTAGCAATTCCTGTCTTGATTAGCTGACTGTAGTCCTGAAGCGGTATTGTCTGCATTTTATACGCCTCCTTCAGTTTCTGATCCATTTGCGGGTCGGCCACTCGAAATATCTTTCTCGAAAATTCGAGAAGGAACAACCTCTTTTTTTTGTCGTAGGTCCCTTCGCCTGTTATCGCATCTAAAATTTCCCTAACCATTCAAGCTCAGGGGGGCAGAGCCCGTTCGCCCCTGGGGCTCACTGGCCCCCCTGAACCCCCCGGTGTCGCCCTGAGTGGTTGGCTGAACGTACAGGGGGGGAGCTTGAACGGATACAAACGCAGCTCCACATTGTCCACTGCCTCCAGGGAGAGGTAGCTCGCAAGCACCACCACACCGAAAGGTCGTTTGTCGCCTCTCAACTCGTCCACGTTTCTGCTCGGTATCAGGAATATTCTGAATAGCTTTTTCTGCCTCGATCTCTTCTTCGCTTGCCAATACTCTGTCCATGACGCCCCGTATCTCGTCATTGATCTCAAAGGCCTGCTGATTCCCGTCCGCGTCCGTGTACACGATGTTTTTAATGGCCTTATAGATTGCCGCCAACCATTCCTTAAAATGCTGAAACGCGCTTGCCAACTCCGCAGTCGGGGCCTTGCCTTCAAGGAGATACTTTTCGAATCCGGCCGCCCATTGTTCCTGCGCGTTTCTCCATCGTTTCGCGTCCGCTTCGGAGAGTTCCTGCGAAAAATCGATGTCTTCGATATTCAACCATTGCAGAATTTTTCCCCAGTCGTCCCGTATCTGCTGCGGCGCGCTGTCCAACAGAGACAGGCGACGGCGGAACTCCAGAAAAACATGGCCCATTTCGTGCAGGAAGGTCGAACGGTCCCCGGCCTGAAAAATTTTAACGATTGTTTCCCCGTCCGAAAAGGCTGTGGAACCTTTGATAACGCGTTCTTCGCCGCTGGGGGCTTTGCTTTGTCCTTCCTGATAATGCCCGCCGTCCTCCATCCGATATTCCATCGACTGGTCATACGTCTGCACATACGGTCTCCCAAACGCATCCTTGACACCTTCCAGCAGTTGACGTAAAGTATAGGTAATGCCCGCTGAGGGCCCGAGTTGGTGGTTTGGATTTATATCCAAGTCTGCAATTCGGGAGGTACCG
>JAISSA010000252.1 GCA_031273365.1 Synergistaceae bacterium | reverse complement strand
TCCGTCGAGGAATGGCTGATGTCCCGCTCGTGCCAGAGGGCTATATCCTCCATGGAGGCAACGGCGCAGCCGCGCAGAAGGCGCGCCAGGCCGCAGACGCGTTCGCTTTTGATCGGATTGCGCTTGTGAGGCATGGCGCTCGAGCCCTTCTGAGCGCTGCCGAAGGGTTCGTAAAGCTCCCCGACCTCGGTGCGCTGGAGGTGCCGAATTTCTGTCGCCATGCGCTCGAGCCCGCAGCCCAGAAGCGCCAGGGCGTTCATGACGCCGGCGTGTCTGTCGCGCTGCAGGATCTGATTGGAGACGGGCGCGGGCGTCAGGCCCAAAAGCTCGCAGACCCGCGTTTCGATCTCGGGAGGACAGAGGGCGTAGGTGCCCACCGCCCCGGATATTTTTCCGCAGGCGATCTGGGAGGCGGCGAGGTCGATGCGCTCGAGGTCCCGTTCCAGTTCGGCGTGCCAGTTCAGAAACTTGAGCCCCAGCGTTATCGGCTCGGCGTGAATGCCGTGGGTGCGGCCGACGCAGGGCAGATGCTTGTACTTTTGAGCCTTTTCCACAAGGGCGGCGTCGAGATCGAGCGTCGCCCTTCTGACGAGCGCCAGCGATTCCCGCAGCATGATCGAGGACGCGGTATCGAGAACGTCGCTGCTCGTAAGACCGACGTGAATGTAGCGTCCACTTTCCCCCACATGCTCGGCCACCGAGGAGACGAAGGCGATGACGTCGTGATGGACGGAGCTCTCGATCTCCCGAATGCGGGATACGGAAAACGAGGCCCTGCTCAGAATGTCCTCGAGCGCCTCCGCGGGAATCCGTCCCTTTTCGCTCCACGCCCTGCAGGCCGCGAGTTCCACCTGCAACATCACCGCAAAGCGATTTTCATCACTCCATATCGCGGACACCTCCGCGGTCGAATAACGGTCTATCATTGTGCCTGCCTCCCTCAGAAATTCGATTTGGGAATTCTGCCTTATTATTGTATGTCAGAAAATGCCAGGACCGCGGGGCTCTGCCCCCCCACCCCGCAGGGGACTTGTCCCCTGACCCCTTTATATAACTAAAGCCTGCAAATATTCAAGTTCACTTCTTTAAAATTTTACTTCTATTAAAGTTCACTATCGCTTCACTTGCGCGCCCTCTCCGCGGCGCTTTCCCTGCGCCAGGCTCTGCGCACGTCCGACAAAAACTCATCGTACGCGCCTCCGGCAAAATCGGGGAAGGTGTAGTCGAACGACACCCATTTTCCGAACCGGTAGCGCAGCGTCACCTCGGCGTAAATCCCGTCGCGCAGATAAATACGGTGCGCGTGGTCCTTGGTCGAGGCAAGAACCAGCCTTGCGCCGTCGACATACCCCGGATCGATGTTGACAGCCCGGGGCGTCCGGCTTCGGGCCTCGACGAGGCCGGATTCCCGCTTCCGGTCGGCCAGCTCGCCGGCGCGGAAAAGCCCACGGAAACAGACGAATCGACGAAACAGCCGCGGAGCGATGTCGCGGTAGTAATCCGTCGTCGTGAACGGCACGGGCAGCCCCTGGATCTCCGGGGCCCCCCAGAGCGCCCTCAGCTCCTCCAGCGCCCAGTCAAACCATTTATCGTCGGGATGCAGAATTCCCGCAATCAGCTTGACGCGGGGTTCAGGCATCGTTTTTCGTCACCTTCCTGCCCCTTGCCGTATGTTTCGGCTCAGCTGCCCCGCCGGCCTGAACTTCGAGAGAATCGAAGGCCGAGCCTGGAGCCAAAAGGCCCATCGCCTGGGGTCCAAGGACCCTCAAAGGCTGACTTTCCTCCCCAGGAGCCGCTTTTTGCGCCTCTGTCGGCTCCGTCTCATTTTCCTGGCGGGGCGGCGGTTTTTTCTCACTCGACGCCTTCGATTCCTTTCCAGCCTCTTTTCCGGCCTTCAATTCCTTTTCAGAGGCGTTCTTCGCTTTTCGAAGATATCTGCCGCGCCTGGCCTTTGCCGCTCGAGGCGGCTTCGTTTCAGGTTTTTCGACGCAGAAATACCCCAGAAGCCTTCCCTCCCATTCACAGGGCAGCACCATGTTCTCCCCCCGCAGGTTCTCGACCTCCGATTCCGCACAACGGCGGTAGGCGCGTTTTTCTCCGTCGAGCGTGGCCGCCCAGGCCTTTCCGATGGACGCCCACCATGCGATGTCCTCCGCAAGGGCGGCGTCGCCCGTGCTGTCCTCCAGAGTGAAAACATTTTGCGTAAGACGACGAAACGCCAAAAGGCAGGGTTCAGAAACTCCCTCCAGTTCCACCAGAAATTCGTCCCTGTCAGGGAGGTTGCAGGCGGCGAGGCGCTTCACCTCCGGACCGAAAACCTGGATCGCCGCGGGGTTGAAATGTAACTTTTTTTCGGAGCAGATCGCCAGAGGAAGAGGCGCTTCCCACCATTCCGGCAGAGAAGGGCCATACGCAAGGGCCTCGCGGATGGGCGAGACGTCTGCCCCATTTTCCCCGACGACCAGCACCCGCAGGTTCTCCGGATCCGGAAGGGTTACGGGCCTGAAAAACCCGCGCGCGGCCAGCTCCGGCAGGTCGGCTATGGCGGTCTCGGGGCTGTTGCGCTCGATCAGCGAAATCAACTGGTCCTTGGCGAATACGAGGGGCTTCTCGGAATCTCCGGACAACCGCAGCACGCAATAATCCAGCACCATTTCGTAAAGAGCCCTCAGCAACTCCAGCAAACTCGACTGCGACGTCAGGGACCGCAGCGATCGATCATGATTGCCGCCCGTTGCGGTCCATCTTCCCTTACTCCAGTCTCTGTCAGCGTTTTTTGAGATTTTATTCATTGCGTTCATCACTCCGTCATAAGGGCCGACACGAATTCTTCGGGGTCGAAGGGGCTCAGGTCCTCGATTCCCTCCCCAAGGCCGATATAGCGTATGGGGATTTTCAGGTCGCCGGCGATGGACAGCACGATGCCCCCCTTCGCCGTGTTGTCGTATTTCGAAAGAATCACAGCCGACAGCGGCAGCATCCGATTGAACGTCGTCGCCTGAGCCATGCCGTTCTGCCCCATGACCGCGTCCAGAACGAGAATGGTCTGTATGTGTTCCGGGCCCGCCTCGCGCTCGAGCACTCTGTAAATTTTCCGCAGCTCCTCCATTAAATTATGTTTCGCGTGCAGACGTCCCGCCGTGTCGACGATCAGGACGTCCGCGCCTGACGCCCGCGTCGCCTGCCAGGCGTCGAACGCCACGGCCGCGGGGTCGCTGCCCTGTTTCTGGGCCACGACTCTCACGCCGGCGCGCTCTCCCCACACCTGCAACTGGTCCACCGCGGCGGCCCGAAAGGTATCCGCGGCGGCCAGCACGACCTTTTTGCCCTGGCGCAGAAACTGCATGGCCAGTTTCCCGGCGGAGGTGGTCTTCCCGCTGCCGTTGACCCCGACCATCAGCAGGACCAGCGGAGGATCGTCAACCGTGAAGGGCCGTCCCATCCCCTCGATCGAGGAAAGCCGTCCGGCCATCATGGAGACGAAGATCTTCTTCAGGCCGTCTCCGGTGACGCCGCTTTGCTTCCGGGCCGCCTGCTTCAGGTCCGCGACGATGTTCTCGGACAGGTCCAGACCCACATCTCCGAGGATCAGTTTTTCTTCGAGTTCGTTCCAGAACGCGTCATCGAAGGACGCGCCCGTAAAAAGCGAGGCGATGCCGTCGCTCCATCGCTCCCTGACCTCTCTGAGGCTTTCTTTCAGCTTCGCAAAAAAGGCCATTTACACGTTCTCCTCATTCATGTTCCGCGACCTTCCCGGCGGATCGTTGACCTGAACCGCGCTCTGTCCTGCGGCAGAACGCCGCGGGCGGCGGCGGGGGCCGCTGTACTTTTCGCCGCCTTTTCGGCCTCCCGCTGTCCCGGGCGGGAGCGCCGCATCCGGGGTCTGTCCCTCCCGGGGGCGGAGAGGCAGCGGCTGCGTCCCCCGGCCCGGCCCGGTCGCTCGAACCGGAGGCTCGGGCCCGGTTCCGGAAGGGCCCTTGCTGCCCTTCCGCTTTCGGCCTTTTTTTCCCGCGCCGCCTTCCTCCCCGACCTCGCTCAGGGCGGACCGGCGTTCGGGCTGGTGGCCGCCGACTCTCTCCGCGATGTGTTCCTCGAGCGATATTTTTTCGGGTTTGAACCTGCTGCTCCTCGCGGCGTCCTCACCGGAACCCGTCGAAGAACTCTGCCTTGCCGAAAAGCCCGGCGTCCTTTTGAGGGAACCCGGCAATCGGGGCGTCAGCAACCGACGCGCCGGTTCCTCCGGAACGTCCTTCTCCCACGTTCCGCCGTTCATGACGACGTCCCTGAAATTTGGGAACTCCGCAATGGCGACGGAAACTTCTTTGCCCTCGGGAAAACGAATCAGTACGGTTTCCGACTGAAGATCCACCCCTTCGAGGACGAAATTCCCCTGCGCCGTTCTGATCTTGGACCCCGGGCTGGGCAAAGATTTCCACAGGTTGTTGTAGGTGAGGTGCTCGTAGGCCATGCAACACATGAGCCTGCCGCAGATGCCCGATATTTTCGTGGGGTTGAGCGCCAGATTCTGCTCCTTCACCATGCGGATATTGATGGGGGTGAAGCGATGCAGCCAGTAACTGCAGCAACAGGGGCGGCCACAGGGGGAGATTCCGCGGACGGTTCTGGCTTCGTCCCGAACGCCGATCTGACGCATCTCGATGCGAATGCGAAACTCCCTTGCGAGGTCCCGGACATAGGCCCTGAAGTCGATCCGCTGTTCGGAGGTGAAGTAGAAAAACAGTTTCCTGCGATCCATCGTGTATTCGACGTCGACCAGCTTCATTTGAAGCTGATGGACCTTCAGGAGCTGACGCGCACGGACGAGGACCGCCTCTTCATCCGAATGACGCAGGAGATACTCCTGCATCTGCTCCTCTCCGACCGACTGCACAAACTCGACCTCCTGCAACATCGGCTCCGGACCGCGCGTCTGCTCTTCTCCCGGTTCATCGAGGCAGGAGGCCCTGTATTTCGCCTCCTGTTCCTGAGAGAGCGCCCCGCCCAGCAGGCCCATCTCCAGTCCTCTCACCGTTTTTACCATGATCCACTGACCCGCTTTCGGATCCGGGGGATCGGACATATCCACAAGCCCGAGATAACGTGGTTTACCAAATATTGCCAAATATATGCTCAAAAGGAAGATCCTCCCTGAGTGTCAAAATTAAGAGATCGCAGACCATGCTCCGAGAAAGCCTTTTTTGCTCGACGAGCAGCCGCAGTTTTTCCATTTGAGCCGCGATCTCCAGCCCGGCTCCTGTCCGCATGGCGTGCGACACCCACCCGGAGAGCTGCAGGGGAATATCGACGTCATCCTTCCCCTCGCCTCTTTCGAGCCAGAGCAGCCATTCCGCGTCGTTCGCGGGCATGGGGTTCGCGGACAGGGGCGTGAATGTCGAGGGCGGGATCGCCAGGGCGGTACAGTGCGAACGACTGCGAAGCGTGGGCAGCAGGTCATCTCCCTCCATCAGGAAGAGAAGGCAGGCGTGGGAAGGAGGTTCTTCCGCCGTTTTGAGCAGGCTGTTCGCCGCGGAAGGCAGTAATTTATCCGCCGCGGCAACGACGCCCAGGCGACGTTTCGCGGCCACCGGTTTAAGGGCCAGTTCGCGAACCAGCGCCCTGCAGGCGTCGATGCCGGCCGCTTTTTCAGGGGTTCCGGCCACGATCAGGTCCGGGTGGACGGGCGCGTTTCCATCCGGGGCGCTCCACCCCATGCAGCCGTCGCATCCGTCATTGCCTCTGCCCGAGTCGCACAGGTACATATGCGCCACGGCGCTCAGAATTTCTTCGTGCCAGACGGACGGAGCCTTTATCGCCCGACATGCCGGAACATCCTGGGACCGAACGGTTCTTTCGATTTCCTTCCACGCGGAAAGCTCCCTGAAGGACCGAACAGGCTCCTGATCCGGCATCCGTTCAGGCCTCATCGTACCCTTTCGCCCGGACAGCCATTCAGGGCGATATCGGGGGTTTCAGGGGGGCCAGTACCCTTCCCATTGAAAAAGTCAGGGAAGGGGCAGGCTCCGAAGCCCGGGGCTGAGCGGGCGAGGGGACACGTCCCCCTGCCCCCCTGAGCTTGAACGCTTACCTGATCTAGAACAACAGAGAGATCAGACATCCCTTTATTTCCTCCATCAGTTGAAATGCGCGCGTTCTGTCGCTTTCCTTCGAAAAAACGTCTTCCAGTTCGGTCATGGCGGCCTCCGCCTTCTCGATCGTCACGTAAGTGCTGCGATCGGTGCGACGCCATTTCAGATCCCGCCGCAGGCTGAATCCTCTCATGGCCCGCACCAGCAGTTCCCTTAAAATGGATTTATACTCCAGCAGCAGACGCTCGGCCGGAAATACCGAAAGTTTTGTCGTGATGACGTCAAGGCGCTCCAGAAGGGAACGCACCTGCATTTCCTCCATGATGTCGTCCATGGAGGACCCGAACGAGTTCACCGAAGAAAGCGCCCGGGAGGCCGAATGCCGCTGACCGGAGCCGCCGCTTCCCTGCTCCACCTTTCCGTCTGTTCCCCGACCGACCTTCACGGCTCTCCGATCGTTCCCCTGCGCATTTCAACGCACTTCCAAATCTGCGCCGTCACCTCTTCGACGTCCCGCAGGGCGTCCACCGTGACGATACGCCCGGGACACCGCTTCGCCAGCTCCCGATAGCCCTCCGCCACCCGTGCCATGAATGCCTCTCCGTCGGCCTCGATTCGATCCGGGCTGCCCCTGCCCTTCAGGCGCGTCAGCGACGTCCCCGCGTCGATGTCCAGAAGGATGGTCAGGTCGGGAGGCGGGAATCGGCACCATTTCAAAAGTTCGTCCACGTCCTGAAACGGCAGACCGCGTCCCCACGACTGATAGGCGAGCGTCGAGTCCGTATAGCGTTCACAGATCACCTGCTGCCCCCGGGCGAGCGCCGGCAGGATCTCCGATTCCAGATGTCCGCTGCGGTCCGCCAGAAACAGAAGCAGCTCCGTCCGTGTTCCGATGGAGACGTCGCTGAGCAGAAGCTCTCGCAGCAACGCTCCTCCCCTCCATCCACCCGGCTCGAAGGTGCGTAAAACGCCCTTCCCCGTCTCTTCCAGAAGGGCAGAGAGCCGCTGCGCCTGCGTACTCTTTCCGCAGCCGTCAATGCCCTCGATGGTAATGAAAAAACCCCGTTCGGTTCCCATCGATTCAATCATTCTTCGTCGCCGACGTTGATCAGGCGCTTCATCAGGCCATCCACCACGTATTCCGAACGGGAAATGCGCAGGGTCCCTTCCCTGATCCGTCTCGTTTTCGTCTCGCTGAGAAATTCCTTTTCCTCGGGAATCAGTTCCGCGACAAATTTTTTTCCGTCCTGAGGGGTCCTGTTTTTCATCGAATCGTGAAGCAGTTCGATGATCAGCTCGTTGTTGGCGTCCACGGCGGAGAGTTCCGTCAGCAGCCGGTCGAAGCCGTCTATGGTTTTCCACCCGCCGTCTATGGCAAGCTGAACGAGGGGGTTCGTTCCCCCGCCTCGGACGATCAGCTCGCAAACTCCCGTGACGTCTTTGGGGACGGTGATTTTGAAGTACCTTTTTATGGGAGCGCGCCGCCATGGGCGCAGCGTCACCTCGACGTTCAGGGTCTCGCCGGGCTTCGCGTTCGACGAGACGACGACGTCCTCGATCATCAGCAGCTTCGGCTCCTGCGTCGCGGAGACGTCGAGCATAAATCCCAGAGGGTAGACCTCCACAAACGGCTGTCGCAGAAACACGTCCATGATCGCGGCGGATTCCCTGAGAGCGACGCTGCTGACGTCGTCGTCCGAGAAAAATACGTTCGTCCGCGTCCAGCCGTCCGGCAGACCCCGCCCCTCCACCCGCAGGGTCACCATCGCGGTGCCCTGTCCCTTTCGCCCCCACTGGTCGTCCACAAGCCCGCCGTAAATCGCCTCGAGCAGCCTGGCGCCAAGGGCTTCGTCCGGCGCCAGCCGAAAGTTCTTCACGGACTGCGTCCCACCGCCCGCGTCCATGTCGCGGAACTTCAAAGTCGCGGCGATGGCGGGCGTAAAATAGCCCATACGCCCGCCCACACCCGCTTCTCTGTCCTGTGTGGCCGTTCCAACCAGAGCCGTCGGAGACGCCAGCTTGAAGGGGGAGAGCTGACTGGAGACGGTATCGTGGATGCGCGCGCGCGCGACGGGGAAGTTCACCGCGCCCCGTCCCATGAAGGCATGTCCGAAGGCCAGAAAACGACCGTCGCCGGACGTCGCCGTCACCGTTCCCGCCGCCGCCATTTCGACGTCGCCCCAGGCCAGAAGCACCTCGATCGCGTCGCCCGGCGAAAACCTTCCGCCCTCGACCGGAAGATCGCCCGCAGCCCCCCAGGGGACCGATTCCACGGGGATGCCTATCGTTTTTCCGAGCCTCGACACGGTTCGTTTACTCAACCCCCCCACCATCAGGGGCGGGGATTTTCGAGAAAGCCCGGTAATGCCTCCGTCGGGGCCTTTCAGCGTCACCGGTTTGTCCGGACGGGAAAACACCTCGCACATCTCTCCGATCGGCGTCACGAGAGCCGTTTTATGGTCGCTGAAGTTCCAGCCCATCCCGATCGCCCCGACCAGCTTCCCGTCGAGGTAGACGGGAGAGCCGCTCATGCCCTGCGCGAAGCCGGCGCCCGTGTTTTCGGACGACGGCAGCATACGGATCAGAACCGCATTTTTTATCGAACCATTGCGGGGAATGACGCTCACGACCTCGATCGGCAGACGGGCCGGCTTCATTCCCTTCAGAACCGTCAGCGTATAACCCCGCATCCCCGGGCGCAGACGATTTATCGGCATGACGGGCTCTTCCGGGACGAAGGCAGCGGCAAATGAAGCTGGAACACACAAAAACCCGGTTAAGAGAACGATGAGCGCAAATCGTGCCAGTGGCCCTTTCCAGTTCAAAATTTTCAGGTTTGAAATTCTCAGAATAACTCTCAAGTCCACAACTCCAAATCTGCCCGTATTCCGGCGACGGCCCGTTTCGCAGACCGTCGCGCGATGGGCGAACAACGATCGTAAGCGTTCAAGCCCCACATCGCCCATCCTGACAAAAGCCGGCGAAATGCTTCAGGGATTCCAGGGGGGGACACGCTCCTCTGCCCACCGGGCCTGAACGTTTACCAGTCATCGAGCAGGGTCTGCGCTACCTGCGCCAGCGAAGGTAAGCCATTATAAACCCGTCAATGTCGCCGTCGAGGATGGCCTGAACGTTGCCTTTTTCCGTTCCCGTGCGATGATCTTTGACCAGAGTGTAAGGATGCAGAACGTAGGAACGAATCTGGCTTCCCCATGTGCTCTCTTTCTTGTCGCCGACGACGGCCGCCAGTTCTTCGCTGCGCTCCTGCATCGCGCGCTCGTAGAGTTTGCTCTTCAGAACCTGCATGGAGACCTGACGGTTCATGTGCTGCGACCGTTCATTCTGACAGCTTACCACAATTCCCGTGGGAATGTGCGTGATGCGCACCGCGGAGTCCGTCCGGTTGACGTACTGCCCACCCGCTCCACTGGCGCGAAAGGTATCGACGCGCAGGTCCTCGGGTCGTATTGCCACCTCCACGCTTTCGGGAAGTTCGGGGGAAACCCCCACCGAGGCAAAACTGGTGTGACGCCGGTGCGCCGAGTCGAACGGAGAAATACGCACCAGACGGTGGACTCCCTTTTCGGATTTCAGGTATCCGTAGGCGTAGTCGCCTTCGACAAGTATCGTTGCGCTCTTGATTCCGGCCTCCTCGTCGGAGGACGCCTCGATCGCCGTTGTTTTGAATCCGTCGCGCTCGGCCCAGCGCAGGTACATGCGAAGCAGCATCTCCGCCCAGTCCTGAGAATCCAGGCCCCCTGACCCGGCGTGCACCGTCAGAATCGCGTTCGCGGCGTCGTATTCCTCGTTCAGAAGAATTCGAAGCTGATTCCGGTTCAGAGCGCGCCGCAGTTCGTTCGCGCGCGTCTCGAACTCCTTTTGCAGTTCGACGTCGCCGTCCTCGCGCAGCATCTCATCGAGGACGTCCAGTTCTTCCATCTCTTTGCATACCCGTTCCCAGTCATCGAGGCGCCCCGTGATGCCGGACAGTTCTCTCAGAAAATCCTGACTGCCCTCCTGCGACCAGAAATCGGCGGCCATCGTGGCGGCCTCGAGCTCCAAAGCCCGCGTCTTCAGCGCAGGCAGGTCAAAGACTGTCCTGCAGTTCCTGTTTCAGGGACCGCAGTTCTTCCAATATGGAAACATTTGCCTGTATCATAAGTCCTTTCTACCTCCACACATAAAATACGAAAAAATCGGCCGTCGGCACAACCTGTACATTATCTTCCGGTAAACATTCAAGCCCAGGGGGGCAGGGCCCGTTCGCTCACTACGTTCGTCTCACTGGCCCCCCTGGAACCCCTGAAGTATTCCGCCAGCTTTTGCCTGGGTGGGCGATGCGGGGTTTGAACGCTTACAATTTCCGTACAGTCACCGGCCGCCTGCTTATCGTTTACCGAATGCCCTGCATATAATAACGTAACTTGGAAAAATAAGGGAGAGGCATCCCCTCCGCAGGTCAATACGGACACGGGAATCTGGAAATTCCGCATTTTATATGCGATACTCCTGACATCTTACGCCTCCGAAGAAACGAATCATCCGGAGCGACGGAACAGGGAGGATACCATGGTGCGCAAGGGAATCATTTTAACGGTTGAATCGGGCGCCTGCCTTTATCCATTGACGCTGGGCGTCGGCAAACAGTTTTTGCCGGTCTACGACAAACCGATGATCTATTACCCTCTGACGACTCTCATGCTGGCGGGGATTCGAGACATTTTACTGATCTCCGCCCCGCAGGACATCGACGTCTGCCGGCGTCTCCTGGGGGACGGTTCACGGTGGGGGCTGCGCCTCGAGTATTGCGTTCAGCCGACGCCCGGCGGACTGCCCGGGGCGCTCATACTGGGCGGAGACTTTCTCGCGGGCGACGCCTGCACGCTGATTTCCGGGGACAGTATCTTCTATGGCGCGAACCTGAGCGAGATGCTGCAAATCGTATCGCAGCGAGAGTGGGGAGCGACGATTTTCACCCGCTGGGTCAGCAGGCCGGAACGCTACGACGTCGTGGAATTCGACACGGACGGGAGGGTACGGGGCCTCGAGGAAAAATCGATACGGGCCACGTCGCATTTCGCCATCATGGAGCTTTACTTTTTTGACAAAACCGTCACGGAGAAGGTAAAATTTTTATCCCCTTCCCCGCGGGGAGACCTGGAGATCGTCGACCTGCTTCGCCTGTACCTCGAACGGGATCTCCTGAGTGCGGAGAGCTTCGGGCGCGGCCTGGCCCGGCTGAACACGGACACCCCCGAGGCGCTGCTGGAGGCCGGCGCTTACATCGAAGGGATTCAAAAACAACAGGGACTGATGGCGGGTTGTCCGGAGGAAATCGCCTGGCAGCAGGGATGGATTGGAGTGGAGGAGATGAACGAATGCATCTCCCGACTGGCCGGCGCCGAGTACGCCAGGTACCTGAAAAATCTCATGCAGACGGTAATATAGAAACAGGAGCCGCCGGTGTCGAAGTTAAGAAGTTAAATGGAAGAGCCGATATAAACCGGTATGGAAGAGCCTGCCCTGCGTGCAGGTCGTTCTTCCATACCATGACTCGTCTGCACCATAACTTCTCTGCACCATACTTTTCTGCCATGAGCTTTCATCCTGAATTCCCGGTATTATACACACCCTCTGAGACTGAACGGTTATCCTGAGCTTTTACGACTGCACCGCGGTCCAGAATTTATCCGCCGCGCTCAGCGCACGATCATGGATCATGCGCGCCCGTTGTTTTTTGTCCTTTACTCTTTCGGGCAGGGGGGGAAAGATTCCGAGGTTCATGTTCATCGGCTGGAAGGTCTTCGTTCCGGCGTCCTGCAGATAATGGAGAAGCGAGCCCATGGCGGTCTCGCGCGGCCAGACCGGAAGCGCTCCGCCCCGCAGCAGGCTCGCCGCGTTGATGGCCGCGACCAGCCCCATGGCGGTGCTCTCCATGTAGCCCTCGACGCCCGTGATCTGTCCGGCAAGGAACAGATTCCGATTTTCGGGTCCAGATCCAGGGCCAGGCTCGCCCGATCCATCGGCGAACCGCTTCACGCGCAGGTGCGCATCCAGCACGGCGGGGGCGTTGACGTAAATGTTGCGGTGCATCACTCCAAAGCGAACGACGTCGGCGTTCTCCAGCCCCGGAATCATCGAGATCAGCCGGGACTGTTCGCCCCACTTCAGCCCCGTCTGGAAACCCACCAGGTTGAGGAGCGTCCCTTCCCGGTTGTCCTGCCTCAACTGAACGACGGCCCAGGGCTCCCGGCCGTCTTTTGGATTGGGAAGCCCCACGGGCTTCATCGGGCCGAAACGCAGCGTGTCCACGCCCCGCGCCGCCAGCGCCTCGACGGGCATACAGCCCTCGAAGTAAGCGCCCTCCTCGAAACGGTGCGGCAGGGCTCGCTCCGCGGAGAGCAGCGCCTCGTAAAAGGCCAGGTATTCCACCCTGCTCAGCGGACAGTTGACGTAATCGCTGCCGCGCCCGTAACGTCCCGCCGCCCACGCCTTCTCCATGTCGACGGACTCGCGCGTCACTATGGGAGCGACGGCGTCGAAAAAAAACAGACAGTCCTCGCCGATCAGGGCCTGAAGGTTTTTCGCCATGACGGAGGAGGTCAACGGCCCTGTCGCCAGGATCGTCGCCCTAGCCGCAACCGCAAAAGCCCCGGGGTCGGTCGCTTCTTCGCGCAGAATTTCGATGTTGGGATGCGACTCCAGGTGGGCGCTGACAAGCTCGGAAAAGCGGTCGCGGTCCACAGCGAGCGCTCCCCCGGCGGGGACGCGGGAAACGTGTGCACAGTCCAAAATCAGGGATCCCGCCCTCGAAAGCTCCGCCTTCAGGATCCCCGCGGCGCTTTCCTCTCCCTCTCCGCCGAAGGAGTTGCTGCACACGATCTCGGCAAGCTGCGCGGTGCTGTGGACCGGCGTCTGAACGAAGGGGCGCATCTCGATCAGCCGAACGCGAAAGTTCCTCTTCGCCAGCTGCCACGCGGCCTCGCTGCCGGCAAGGCCGCCTCCGACGACGACAACGTCCGCCCCGGCGGCTTTCAGCGCAGACGCCTCAGGAATCAGCGGACTCATCGGACAATTTGTATCCACACTCCGGACAAAGCGTCGCGCTGCCCTTTTTGACGAGGGCGACTCCGCAGCTCGGGCACTTTTCCCCCGTCGGACGGTGCCAGGAGATGTAGTCGCAGTCCGGGTAACGCGAACAGCCAAAAAAGGTTTTCCCCTTTTTGCTGCGCCGCTTCACGATGTCGCCGGAGCCGCATTTCGGACACTTCACGCCCACGAGGGCCAGAATCGCGCGAGTGTATCGGCATTCCGGATATCCGCTGCAGGCAATGAATTCCCCAAAACGTCCGCGTTTCCTGACCAGCGCCTTCCCGCACTCCGGGCAGTCTTCGCCGATGGGTTCCGGCTCGGGCAGAGGCACTTTTTCCGCGTCCTTCGCGAGTTCGACGGTCTGCGAAAAATCCTTCCAGAAGGCCTTCACCACGTCCAGCCACGCGCGCCGGGCCTCCTCGATTCCGTCCAGTTCCTGCTCCATTTCCGCGGTAAAGGCCGCGTTCACAATGGAGGCGACGTTCTCTCTGTCGAAGTGCTTCTTCAGAAATTCGTCCACGGTCATCCCCAGTGCGGTCGGCGTGAGGCGTCTGTCGTCGCTCTTCTCGACGTACCCCCGGTCGTACAGAGTATCCACGATGGTGGCGTAGGTGGAAGGGCGTCCGACGCCGTTCTCCTCCAGCGTTTTGATCAGCGTCGCCTCGGAGTACCGCGCGGGCGGACGCGTAAATTTCTGTTCCTTTTCGGCGGACACGAGGGTCAGATGTTCGCCCTCCTCCGCCTTTTCCAGAAGCTCGCCCCGCAGGTCAAGGGGCCATATGGCGCTCCAGCCGTCGAAGATCAGGCTCTCGCCGAGCTGGCGCATGCCCGCGCGTCCCGCCTCGGCCAGCAGCGTGGAGTTGGCGACCACGGCGTCGGTCATCTGCGAGGCCACGTAACGCCGCCAGATCAGGTCGTAAAGCCGAAACTGCTCCGGCGAAAGGGCGTTCTTCACCGAATCGGGCGTCAGCGTGACGTCCGTGGGGCGAATGGCCTCGTGCGCGTCCTGGCTGCGTCCCGACGGCGTGTAAACGTTGGCTTTTTCCGGGAGATAACGGGAACCATGCATGGAAGAAATATAGTCGCGGCAGGCATCGACGGCTTCCGTCGCCAGCCTCAGGCTGTCGGTCCTCATGTAGGTGATCATGCCGGTCTGCCCGCGTCCGGGGAGGTCGATCCCCTCGTACAGATCCTGAGCCACGCGCATGGCGCGACGGGGCGACAACCCCGCACGGCGTGCGGCCTCCTGCTGCATACTGCTGGTTTTGAAGGGGGGCTGCGGTTTGCGCCGGCTTTCGCGCAGGCGAAACTCCGAGACGACGACAGGGTTCTCCCGCACCTCCGCCAATATCCCGTCAGCGGTCGCCTCGTCATGAATCAGGAGCGGAAGGCCGTTTTTCCAGAGCCTTTTGCCGTCCATCCGGTCGACCCTCATCTCGTAGTTCCGGCCGTCCGGGGCCGTCGCCTTCACCGTGATGTTCCAGTACTCGTCGGGAACGAAGCGCTCGATCTCGCGATCGCGCTCGCATATCAGGTCGAGCGCCACCGACTGGACGCGACCGGCCGAAAGCCCGTAACGTATCTTGTTCCAGAGCAGAGGGGAGAGCGTGTAGCCGACGAGGCGGTCCAGAATGCGCCGCGCCTGCTGGGCGTCCACTCTGTGCAGGTCGATGACGTCGGGGTTCTTTACCGCCTCGCGGACGGCGTTCGCGGTGATTTCGTAAAAACGGACGCGGCATTTTTCGTCGAGCGGCACGTTCAGCAGCTCCGCCAGGTGCCACGCGATGGCCTCCCCCTCCCGGTCGGGGTCCGACGCCAGCAGGACGGCCTTCGCGTTCTGCGACAGCGCGGCCAGCTCGTTTTTGATGTCGGCCTTGCCCTTCACGAGGATATACTCCGGCGCGAAGTCATGCTCGATGTCGACTGCCATGCGGCTGCGGGGAAGGTCTCGAATGTGCCCCACGCTCGACTTGATGACGTAGTCCGGCCCCAGAATTTTGGACAGGGTCTTCGCCTTGGAAGGCGATTCCACGATGACGAGCGTTTTATTGGCGGCCGCGGCGCCGGAAACTCTGCCGCGCGCCCTGCCTGTCGCGGCCCGGGCCGGCTTCTCCGTCGTCTTCGTCGCCGTGTTCTTTTTCGTTTCGGAGCTTTGCGCTTCTGCGGTTTTTGTCTTCGAAGCTTTTGTGCCTGAAGCTTTTGCATTTGCAACTTTTGCACTTGAAGCTTTTGTGCCTGAAGCTTTCGCATTTGAAGCTTTCGCATCTGAAGCTTTTGTCTTCGAAGTTTTTACCTTCGAAGTTTTTACTTTCGAAGTCTTCGCTTTCGTCGCTGCCTTCGAGGACGATTTCGTCGGCGGGGTCGTTTTTTTTCTCTTTTCCTCCGCCGGCTCCGCCTCCGGAAGGGGCGAATTTTTACGGGGCGCCATCGTCAGCAGAGCCAGGGGTTGGACGAAATCAGGTTCGTCGTTACCGAACAGGGAATTCTGAAGGCAGGATTCAGAGTCACCGCTTCGAGCAGGGCCTCGAAGGTCGACGCGTCAATGGCGATTTCGCCCATGCTTCCAAGCGCGACGGCCTGTTGTATCGTGTTCTCCGTCACATCGAGCGGCACGGTCCTGGAGCTGAGGAGACAATACGCCACAGCCTGCGCCTCCGGCGAAAGATACCGACGCTCCAGCTGATGCAGAATTCTCCGGCTGCCAAAATCGCCCACTCCGCCTTTTTCGTCCTTATTGTGGGAAAGGTCCGGGGAGATTGTCCTTACATAAATTTTCTCCAAAATATTCTTCCTTTCACGGAGGATATTCCTTTAAACCGCAGGTCTCCACGGCACGGATTTACGTCAGGCTATGTTATACCACAGGCAGCAGGGAAGGGCAATTGCAGGGAGGGCATCCAATGTCGACAGGTTAAGCCAAAACCGCGGGGCTCTGCCCCACACCCCGCAGGGGACGAGTCCCCTGACCCCGTTAATTTTTCTCGGTTCCTGTTGACATTGCTTACCGTTCCGGCGCGTCGAACCGTCCCGGCCCCGAGGCGCAGGCGAGGCCGGAAGCGCAGAGCGTCGCCAGACAGGATTGAACATCGGTAAGGCCAAGACCGCTTTCTTCCATGAGGTCGTCCAGAGTGCGTCCTCCTCTGCGCCGCAAAAGCCCCAGCACGTTCTTCTCGTTTTCCGTGAGCTCCGGCGAGGGGGCGTCCGTAAAATCGAAAAGCATCTGGCCATACCCGCCCGAAATCTTTCCGATGAAATCGTCGATGTCGACCAGAGGATTGGCCCCGTCGCGTATCAGGGAGTTCGTCCCCTTCGAGATCGCTTCCGTAATGCGTCCCGGGACGCACCAGATTTCGCGCCCCACGTCGAGCGCCAGTCGAGCGGTAATCATGGACCCGCCGTCCTGCGGCGATTCCACCACGACAAGGCGATGGCACAACCCCACAATAAGGCGGTTGCGCTCGGGAAAACGCCACGGATCGCCGCCTGTTCCCATCGGGTATTCCGAGACCAGCGCGCCCTGTTCGACGATCCTGTGAAACAGCGGCTGGTGCTCGGCGGGGTAGACCCTGTCGACCCCGGTGCCCAAAACGGCGACCGTCGTGCCTCCCTCCTCCAGACAGCCGCGATGGCCCGCGCCGTCTATGCCCTTTGCCCCGCCGCTGACCACCTGACGGCCCGTCTTCGCCACCACGCGCCCGATCGTCTCGGCGACCGTTCGTCCGTAGGGACTGCAGCGGCGCGTGCCGACGAGGGCGACCATGGACTTTTGGAGGTTCAGATCCCCTCTGACGTAAAGCCCCATCGGCGGAGACGCGAGGTCCTTCAGCCGAACGGGATACTCCACGTCGTCGATGGAGATGAAGCGCGCGCCGAAGCGGTCCGCCCTGTCCAATTCCCGCTCAGCCCAGTCACGTTCCGCGACGAGCTCCGCAAGACGCGCGCGGGATGACTCGCGGATGCCGAGAGCCGTCCAAAGCGGCTCTCCCTCCGTCCAGAGCGAGGCGGGAGCCCCTGAGCACGAAAGCGCCTCCCACGCGGACACGGGCGCTTTGCAGGCGTTCAGCAGCAACTGCGCCTTCAACGAATCGTTCATGATTTAAAGCCCAGGGGGGCGGAGCCCGCTCGGTGCTTACGCATCCTCACTGGCCCCCCTGGAACCCCTTTAACATAAAAGCCCAAGGGGGCGGAGCCCGCTCGGTGCTTACGCGTCCCCGCCGGCCCCCTTGGAACCCCTTTAACATAAAAGCCATAAAAGCTCAGGGGGGCAGGGCTCGCCCGGCGCTTACGCGTCCCCGCCGGCTCCCATAAAATTCCTTTGTTCAACATTGAATGCTGCCCTCCGATCTGTGGGACATATTCTATGTGGAAGATCATTTGCCCGCCACACCCCTTCGGTACATCAGCGATTCGGCGAGATGGGGCGTCTGAATGTGCGCCTCGCCGGCGAGGTCCGCGATGGTGCGGGCAACCTTCAGCACGCGGCTGATCCCCCGCCCCGACATGCGCAGTTTGCCCGCCATGCCGGTAAGGTACTCTCGCGTTTCCGACGACGGATTCAAAAAACGCCGCACGATTTTTTCGGGCAGTTCCGCGTTGCAGGAGAATCCATGAGGAGCCCAGCGTTTCTGCTGTATGAGCCGGGCCTGGCGGACACGTTCGAAAATGGACTCGCTGGACTCCGCCGAATCGGAAAACGACAGCAGTTCCTCGGGTAAAAGGCGGGGAACGGCGATCTGCAGGTCGATGCGGTCCAGAATGGGTCCGGACAGCTTGCGCTTATAACGCTCCAGCTCCAGGGCCGAGCAGACGCATCTTTCGACCGGGTCGCCCAGGTTGCCGCAGGCGCAGGGGTTCGCCGCAAGGACGAGCAACACGCGCGAGGGATAGATCACCGTACCCGCCGCGCGGCTGACGACCACCTGCCCGTCCTCCAGGGGCGCTCTCAGGCTTTCCGTCAGGTCGCGCCGAAACTCGGTGAATTCGTCTAAGAAGAGAACGCCTCGGTGGGCCAGGGACACCTCTCCCGGCCGAAGGGAGCTTCCGCCGCCGCAGATGGATACGGTGCTGGCGGTGAAGTGCACCGTTCGAAACGGACGCCTCCGGCCCGGCTCGACCGGAAGCCCCAGCGTGCTGCGGACCAGCAGCGTTTCCACCAGTTCCTCGTCCGAGAGGGGCGGCAGGATGCCGTTGAGGGCGCGGGCGATCAGGGTCTTGCCGCTGCCCGGAGACCCCACGAGCAGGATGTTGTGGTGCCCGGCCGCGGCGATTTCCGCAGCACGCCGCGCGGCGGCCTGGCCTCTTACGTCGCTGAAGTTCGGCTCGGCCGCGGGGGGCTTTTCGGACACGCCCGACGCGACGATCGGAACGGGCTCCTGTTCTCCCTTCAGCACGGAAACCAGCTCCGTCAGGTCGTTTGCGGCATAGGCCCTGACTCCCTTCACAAGCCCGACCTCATCCGCGTTTTCGCCTGGCACGTAAAGGGGAATGTTTTTCGCACGCGCCAGAAACGCGGCGGGGACCGCGCCCCGAACGCGACGCAGCCGACCGTCGAGCGCCAGCTCCCCCATGTACAGAGCGGGCTCCCGCGGCTTCAGAAGCCCCGCGCCGCACATCATGGCGAGCGCGATGGGAAGGTCCAGCAGCGCCCCTTCCTTGGGCAGGTCCGCCGGAGCCAGGTTGACCGCGATCCGCCCCTTCAACGGCAGCCCCACCGACCGCAGGGCGGCCCGGACGCGCTCCTTCGACTCCTTCACCGCGATGTCGGGAAGGCCGACGATCGAGATGGAAAAAAGCCCGCCCGTGATTTCAACCTCCACCTCCACAGGGATGGCCTCCATCCCCCGAAGCGTCAGCGCTCCGATCTCATTCATGCATCCAGCTCCGCAACTCCCGGTGCGCCCGAAAAACGCGTCATGACTCCGTCTCTCCTGTTCTCTTCGCGCCGTGCTGCAAAAATTTCTCTTCAGTTTTAAAAACCTGGATACGTTACCGGCGGTCAGGTTCTTCGCTTTAGATTATCATCGGACCGAACAATATCTGCAACCACCGTAAAATACTGTTTTCAGACACAGTAAATCACGCCAGACCAATCGCCCGGGCCGGGCCTCATTTATCCGGTTTGGAGAGGACGTCCGTTATAATATCAATGTCAACAACTTAAGCGAAACTGCGGGGCTCCGCCCCTCGACAAAAACCCCGCAGGGGATTTTTTCCCGGTCCCCTGACCCCATTAATTTTCTTCCTTAAGTTGTTGACATTGATAATAATTGATAATATGGGAGAGAATCATACAGGATGTCGGGGTGGCGGAGGTTGAAGCACAAAGTCGCTCGGAATCGGAAAAACTCTGACGCCGAGGTTTATCAATTATAAGCACCAATATAAGCACCGATTATTGTATTGAGCGCCGCACACTCCGCGTTTTCGTTCACACCGGAAAATTTCCCCCCGTGATGTCCGTGATGTGTTCCAGACGCCAGCGGTCCTCCGGATCGTGCGGGGAGGCGGTGACCCCGATCAGGTCGATGCGCCACGGCCCCGTCCATCCGATGTTTTCCACGTAAACACGGCCGGCGTTGACGAGTGTGCGCAGCTTCTTCGGGCCGATGGAGTCGGACGGAGACTGTATCTCGCCTGTGGTCCGATAGCGAACCTCGACGACGACCAGCTCGTTTTCCCTTTTCTCCGGGGTTTTTCTTTCCAGTGCGACGATGTCCAGCTCCCCCAGCCGACAGGTAAAGTTACGCGACAGAATTTGCCAGCCCAGCTTTTTGACCCATGCGGCCGCGAACTCCTCGGCGCGTCTGCCCAGTTCGAGGTGGCGCGTCATGCCTCCGTACCCTTCTCCAGCCTGTAGATCCAGGAGAGAATGCGCGCCACGGTTTCGTAAAGTTCGACGGGAATTTCCTGCCCCAGCTCCAGTGAAAGAAGGGCCGAAACCAGCGCCGCGTCCTCGACGATCGGGACGTTGGCCGCCTGCGCGATCTCCACGATGCGGCGCGCGACAAAACCCTCGCCCCTGGCGGTGACGACGGGAGCGTCGTTGCGCTTTCGATCGTAGCTGATGGCCGCGGCCTTCCGGAGGTTTCGTTTCGAAGAATCCTGTTTTTTCATTCACTCATGCCTTCGTCTTTCATATTCCACAGTTTATATTTTATGACTGTTAAGTTGCCTCCCGACCTTTACCTGAAGCGACTGTACAGTCATGTTATATTTTATACCGTGACGTCCAGCCCTCTGCCGGCCGAAATCTGACGACGCAGCCCGCCGGGAAGGTACCGGGAGACGCTTATGAACTGCAATGCCAGGGAGATCGTCTCCAGCTCCTGGCGAATGGCATGGCGTTTGTGCTTCAGCAGCTCGCACGTCGCGTGCTGCTCCGCGTAAAGATTCAGGTTGCAGGAACGTCCGTCGCTTTCGACGTCGCCGCCGATCGTCCCCAGCCGGGATCCCTCCACGGCAAAGCCTATCTGCCAGTACGCCCTGTCGCCCTCCTCGTGGACGCGCCCCACGAACACGCGCGCGACGATATCCGGCATTCCCTCGGGAACGGGCCACAGCGGAGCGGAGAGAAGCGCGGGATTGACCTCCCCGCGGGGCGCCCGCAGCAGGAGAGAGTGTCCCCGCAGAAATTTTGCAATCTCCGCATCGCCCTGCCCGTCGTCTTCCCTGAGAGCGCGCAGAACGTCGACGGGGTTTTCTTTCCCTTCGCGCAGGCGCTCCTTCAGCTCTTTGCGGATGCGTGTCCACATGACGTTCGCCTCTTCGCCGGAAAGGGCCATGTACCAGGCCAGAACCTGAGCGTTGTCCGGGGTCATCGGCTGGCCGCGCGCCCAGAGCTCCAGGAGCGGAGCCAGCTGCTCCGTCCCGCTGCCCATCCGACGCCATGCCTCACGAACCGAGAGAAGCACCTCATCGGACAGAGGCATCCCGCGCGACAGCAGGGCCGTGGCCAGCTCCCGATCGGCCGGTGGCAGTTTGGACAGGAAGGAAAGCTCCCCCTGAGAAAGGCGCAGGACGGGAACGCCGCCCGCGTCCGAGGCGTCCCATACGGCGCGAAAATGTTCGCCTACAATCAGATCCAGCGTAGCGCGCGCCGTCAGGGTATGCACCTGCGCCCCGCCCTGCGCTCCGATCCTGACCGTGTAGCTTCCGTCGCCATTTTGAGACAGCACCTGCCCCTCCACCAGCGTTCCGGAGCGTATCCCCGGCAGTCCCGTCCCTTCGGCGCGGGCTCCGGGCGTCGTCTGCGGCGCGTTGGGGCTTACCAGGTTTCGGTTCACCTGATTTTGATCGATCTGTACGTTTAGGTTCGATATCTGCGTCATCGTCCGTGACCTTTCGAAAATTTACGGCGTCGTCAGTTTTCTGCAAAACGCGACGCGATGTATGGGAGAAAGACCGAAAAACCGCACCGCTTCACGGTGTTCCTTCGTGGGGTACCCCTTATGCCTGGCGAACCCGTACTCGGGATAAAGCCGATCCAGCGTCATCATAACACGGTCCCGCAGAACTTTGGCGACGACGGAGGCGGCCGACGCCGCCGGAACCAGAGCGTCCGCCGCGACAAGGGGAAGCTGTTCGATCGGGAGACCGGGAATTTTGAAAAGGCCGTCGACCACCACGAGGTCGACGGGCAGAGGCAGCCTGCGAACGCTGCGCCCCATGGCGCGAAGAGAGGCCGCGGAGATGTTGAGTTTCGCGATTTCCTCCACGCTTCCGGCCTGCGCCCTCCAGACGACGCCAAGCTCGCTCATCGCCTGGAAAACGGTCTCCCGTTTTTTGGCGGTCATTTGCTTGGAGTCCCTCAGCCCCAGCCTGAGCAGCGCCCGTTCCTGCCCGCGGCTCAGGACGACGGCGGCGGCCATCACAGGGCCGGCCAGAGGGCCGCGTCCCGCCTCGTCCGTGCCGGCGACGACGCCCTCGAAGTTCCCGAGAAAATTCAGTGCTGCCGTGGAGTCCACAGCGCCTCTCCGGGGAGTTCCAGCGTCATGGCGCCCAGCCGGCCGGCGGAAAAGGAATCCACCAGACGGCGCGCGGCCAGCTCCATGTTCACCCTTCCGCCCGCGACAAGGCAACCGAGACGGCGGCCAATCCGCTCGAGCGTCAGGTCGGCGGTCTCGTCAGGCGAGTCCATGTCCCATGTCTTCGCGACGATGCTCCACAGGTCCCGGTCCCTCAAAAATTGAATCAGCTCGAGGGCCGCGGGCTCGTATCCTCCGAGGACCTCGGCCCTGGCGCAGCCCAGCCACGAAAGGACGCGGTGCACGCCCGGCTCTGAATGCGGATCCAGGATGCCGGGGGAATCCACGACCAGAAAATCCCCGCCCCTGTACCAGCTCACGTCGCGCGTAATGCCGGGAATCCCGCCCACCCGCGCGCGCGATTTTCCAACGAGCCTGTTCAGAAACATGGATTTTCCCACATTGGGAATGCCGACCACCGCGAGACGAAGCTCCCGATGCCCGGGTTTCCGGCGGGACAGGACCCTGCGAAGCGCCTCAGGGTCGTCC
Organism: Synergistaceae bacterium; assembly: GCA_031273365.1. Lineage (GTDB taxonomy): Bacteria > Synergistota > Synergistia > Synergistales > Aminobacteriaceae > JAISSA01. The sequence goes on along the minus strand of JAISSA010000252.1, from coordinate 9,527 downwards.
TTTCGCAGGTCGAAAGCCCATACGTCCCTCTTCTCGCGGGCGAACTCCTCGAGCCAGACGCCGGTGCGCCCGGGTGAGGCGAGGTCTTTTTTCGCGAGGACCAGCAGGACGGGCTTCAGGCGGGAAAGCTCGGCCGTCAGAGGAGAAGAGGTGGAAAAGGGCGCACGGGCGTCGCGTACCTCTATAATCAGGTCCAGCTTTTCGGCCAGTTCGCCGAGCCTGCGCTCTCCCCGGGCCATATGGCCGGGATACCAGACGGTTCTGCCCAAGGTTAACGGGGAATGCCGATACGCGTCAGGGGCCAGTAACGGAAGAAGGCGGGACCGTGGATGTCCTTCGCGGGAACGTAACCCCAGAAACGGCCGTCCTGAGAGTTGGGACGATTATCCCCCAGGGCGAAGTACATGTCCTGAGGCACGAAAAAAGGCACGGAGGGATAAAATTTGTTTGGACGCATCGTGTAGCGATCCCTGTTCTTCACGTAAGGTTCATCGACGGGAACGCCGTTGATGTACACGACTCCATCCCTGATGTCCACCGTATCGCCGGGAATAGCTATGATCCGCTTGATAAAATCCCGCGAGCGATCTTCCGGGTATTTGAAGACGTAAACGCTGCCGCGCGAGGGAGTGGTAAACCAGTTCCAGAACTTGGCGACCAGCACCCTGTCTCCAACCTCGAGAGTGGGGAGCATGGATCCGCTCGGAATCCAGAAAGCCTGTACAATAAAGGTTCGTATAATCCAAGCCAGCACGAGAGCCCAGGCGATGGTCTCCAGCGTCTCTCTCCACCACGGCTTTACCACTTCCGTCGCCAAAATAAAAAGCCCCCGTTCCAAATGCTTTTATTACCGTTCAGACTCCGGTTTTCTACATCTGCCGTATTTCCATTATCCACATTTTATCATCTTACCACATAAGCCGACAGGTACTCGCGCATTTTTTCCACGCCGCTGCCCGCCTTTTCTCTGATCACGGTGAAGTTGGAGGGAAGGCGTATTCCAACCTCTCCGGGATCGATCAGAAAGGCGGGAACCCCCGGGCGAAGGGACCCCACGAGGCCCGCCGCCGGATAGACGACCAGGGATGATCCGACGACGGCAAAAATGTCGGCCTCCCGGACCAGGCGATCCGCCGTCTCGATCAGGGGGACGTCCTCGCCGAACCACACGATATGGGGACGAAGCGTCACCCCGTTTTCGTCCGTCTGCCCCGGCTTCAGATCCCCGTAGCCGATGTCCGTGACGTTCGAGCCGTCCACGCCGCGAATCTTTGTGAGCTGTCCGTGCAAATGCAGAATATTCGTGCTGCCCGCCCGTTCGTGAAGGTCATCCACGTTCTGCGTGACGATCCATACGTCAAAATCCTTTTCCAGTTCCGCCAGGACGACATGCGCCCGGTTGGGGCTCACCGTCGCGAGCTGTCGTCTGCGCTGGTTGTAGAACTCGATCACCAAATCCGGATTTCTGCGCCACCCCTCGATGCTCGCGACCTCCATCACGTCGTGCTCTTCCCACAGACCGTCGCTGTCCCGGAACGTCCTGAGGCCGCTTTCCGCGCTGACGCCCGCCCCGGTCAGGACCACAAGTTTTTTCTTCGATGCGGTTCGTTCCGCTTTTTCACAAAGGCACTCCACTTTACAAGACACCTCCTTCGCGTTCTTCCTCACGTTACCCGGGCATATATTATACGGATGTTTTCCTCAAATGCGGGGGCGTAAAATCGATGTGGAAAAATTTTATCTTTCTATATTTAAAGAAAAAATTTTAAAGAAAAATCAAATCTTAAGAGACAGACCTGGTGTAATAAGGTGTAATAATTAGCAGGAAGCGGTAATCTGTGAAGAAGCGTTTTGGCGGTCCGGGATATGAGACGCCTGGAAGTCGAAAAGACCGGTTGAGAAGATCGGTTGAGAAGATCAAAATTTGAAAGGAACGTGATCTTATGCGCAGACAAAGAAAAAAAGTCGGCCGGCGCGGAATTCTTCCGCAGATTTTGTGCGTCGTATTCGCGCTGGTCGTCGTGGCGGCGATTCTCTTTTCCTTCGTCGACATCGCGGGGGACATGGTCGCAAACTTTGTGGGAAAGATGATCCGGGAGCAGACCGGAATACGGATGTCCGTTCGTGAGGCGCACGGCAACCCCGTCAGAGGCTACACCTTCAGCGACGTCGCGCTCGCGTCCGAGCAGGGTGAGCCGTTGTTTTCAGCCAGAAGCCTCGGGGTCGGCGTCAACTTCGCGTCGCTGCTGAGGGGGTCGCCGCGGCTTTCCAGCCTGACGGTCAGCGGAGTGGAGATGGACCTCGACAGGTTCGTGACGGAGTTCAACAAAATCAAATTCCCGGAGTCCGAAGGCGGAGGAGAGATCCCGATCGACCTCATCAGCCTGAGGGACAGTCGTTTCACCTCCAAATGGGGACAGATCTTCGTCGATGACGTTGGGGCGCGCATCAGAGGCACGCTGATGGACGTCAGCATTGCGGGCGCGGTCAATGGGGTCCCCGTAAAGGTCGCTCTCGACGCCGACGTTCGAGGGGAAAGCGTCAGCGTCAACAGGGTGGAAATGAACGTCGGCAGGGGCGTTCTGGTCTCCTCGGGCTATATCCGGTCCTCCGGGGAGGCGCATGGGACCTTCGACTTCCAGGGAAGTCTCAAAGCGATCGACCTGTCGGAAATAACGGCCTTCTGGCCCGATTTTCTGGCGTCCTCGGATTACAGCGGCTCCGCGGATATCGACTTTTCGATCGAGGGCGAGGGCAGCGCTCTGCTGGTTGCGGCGACGCTCGGCTACAGGGGAATGAAACTCGGCGGATATCCGCTCGAAAGCCTTTCCGGCAACCTGAAATACTCCGACATGCGCCTCACTGCCAGCAACGTGAAGGCCTCCTCGCTGGGCATCCCCATCGAGGGCGAAATTGCCGTGCGCATGAGGCCAGATGCCGTTCCATCCGTCATGATCAGGCTGGACGGCAGCGACGCGCCCCTGAGCGAACTGGCCAGGCTTTATCCGGAGATCGGGCGGGTCGCCGGGAAGGTGGAACGCTTCACCGTCAACATTCAGGGGCCGACCAATGAGTTGTCCGGAACGATCGAACTTTCGGCCCCGGACATCGTCCTCATGGGACGACGCATTACGGGTCTGGCCACGCAGGTCAAGCTGGCGAAAAGCGACACCGCTACGGTCAGCGGTAAATTTGTCCTCGAGGGCGCACAGGGCTACCTCCAGGGCTCCGTGACGCGGATTTTGACCGATCCCGGGCTGAACCTGACGCTGAAAGTGCTGAACCTCGACGTCAAAAAGGTCGAGGACCTCATCCCGGACGGGAAGAAGCACGCCCTTTCGGGTGCGCTGACCGCCGATCTGACGATAAAGGGCAAAGCCAACGCCCCCTCGGTGAGCGGGACGGTCAGCAGCCCCAAATTTTCCGCCCTCGGATACGCGCTGGATAAACCGTCGGTCACCTTTGCCTGGGACAAAAATATCCTGACGCTCACCAACAGCGGCGGAACCTGGAGTGGATTTCCCATCAGGGTGAGCGGGACGCTCGGGCCCCTGACCTCAAAAACGCCGTCGGTCAACATGACGGCGCAGCTCGCCTTTAAACCGGCCAGCCTGAAGCAGTTCGTGCCCGACATCGCGAGCTATAAACTGCAGGGCGACATCAGCGCGGGCGTGAAGATCACGGGGAAACTGCCGTCGCCGAAGATCGATCTGGTGGCCTCGTCTCCCTCGCTCGCGGCGTTTGACGTCCTCACCGTCAAAAATCTGGAGGCCACCACCAGCATCGCCGGCGACCTGAGCAAACTCGATAAAATCGACCTGAACCTCAAAGCCGGGAGCGTCGCGGCGGCCGGAGCGGGCCTGCAGAACCTTTCCGCGACGATCAGAAAGAACGGAACACAGGTCAGGCTCGAAAACGTCTCCGCGAAAAGCGGCGAGGGCTCCGTGACGGGCGGCGGAACGATCGCCCTCAACGCGGGCGGCGCGAATCTGGACGTGGCGTTCGACATCAGCCGGCTGGACCTCGCTCCGCTGGCGAAGGGCGGCGGGCTCGGCGTCTCGCTCACGGGTCTTCTTTCCGGAAAAATCGGCGTGAAGGGGGCCTCGTCCAATCCGTCGATATCCTTCACGGCGCAGTCTCCGGGCATAACCGTCGAGGGACTTGCGGCGACGGGCCTGACGGCCGACGTTACGGGCAACATGAACGCCCTGAAGATCAACGACTTCCGGGCGAACATCGGGGGAGCGCCCCTTTCCGCGACAGGGACCGTCGCGCTGAGTGATCCGTTCAAAGCGGACCTCGACATCGCGGGGAATGGACTGGACCTTGCGGCGCTGACTGCGGGGCTTCCCGACATGAAGGGGCAGATCGCTGGGAAGGTCGACCTGAAATTCAACGTCAAATCGACGGCGCAGGGCAACAGCGGGACGGGAAGCATCAGATCCGCGGCCGTAACGGCGTTTGGACTGAAGCTCTCCGATATCAGCCTTCCGCTGGCCCTGTCCGGCAATGTTCTGAAGTCGGAGAAGGGGACGTTCAACTTCTACGGCGGCAAAGTCACGAACAGCCTGACCTTCAATGTCGACGCCGTGAAATTCAGCGAATCTCTGACCGCCGGCGGCTTCGACGTCAACGCGGTGCTGCAGGACGCGTCGGGCGGGCTGGGCGGAAAGATCACGGGTAAAGGCAATCTTTCCATGAAGATCGACGGCAGCGCGGCCAAAAACCTGACGTATTCCGGCAGTGGTCAGTTCACAATGGGAGAGGGCAGCATTACCGGCTTCTCCGGCCTCGACGCGCTGACCCGGCTGCACGGCACAAACGGAATCCGCTACACCAAAGTGACGGCCCCCCTGCGGCTCGAGACGAACAGGCTCATCATCGGCAGGGGGGCGTCGGCGACGCCTCCGTCCAACGATCCGATCTACAGGTCCGCCGCGCTGACGGAAGATGGCGCGTTCACGTTCGAGAAAAAACTCTACTTCGTGGCCGGAGGCAACGTCAACTTCCAGTTGATCAACGCTCTGGCCGGAGGCGCTCTCGGCGGAGCCGAGGCGCTGGCGAAAAGCGGCGCCGTTCAGGACATCTTCAGGGGGAAAAATCTGGAGTCCGTCCTGAAAAGCGCGCTTGGCGGCGCGAAAGAATCCGCTCAGTCCGCGGATTTCCGGGATATTACGGTTAAGATTACCGGCACCGCGGATAACCCGTCGGTCTCCATCGTGAAGGTCGGCCCTTCGGCTCAGGCTCAAAACCAGAAAACAACAACCTCCCCCGCCGCTCCTGCCTCCCCGGCGGCTCCTGCTGCTCCGACCGCTCCGGCCGGTGGCGCGCCTGCCGCGCCCACGCCCGCACCCGCGCCCGCGAAACCGGAGGAAATTCTCAGAGAAAAAATCAGGGACGTCATAGCGCCCGAGAGCAAACAGCAAAAAACTTCCGGGCAGGAACAGCAGTCTCAGCCGAACCAGAAGCAGCCGAGCCAGAAACAGCCGAATCAGAAGCAACAGCAGCAGCAACAGATAGAGGATCAAATCCGCAAAGGTATTGACAGCATCTTTAGAAAGAAGTAGCTTAGTCGGACGAAGGGGCTTCGGACGAAGCCCCCCGGTCTGCGGGAACGGGACGGGAGTCTGAGAAACCAACAGGCGGAGGGATTGCACGCATGGAATCCAGGAACACAAAACAGCGACTGGAGGAACTTTACGATCTTTTACAGGCAAAATACATTACGGAAAGCGAATTTCGCATCGCGCGCATCAACATCCTCCGGGAGAGCGGTTTCGACCTCTCGCATCACGCGAGCCACAGTCGCGACGAGGAAGACTCGGAGGAAGAATTCTTCGACGAACCGGACTCGAGGAAAAAAGGCTGCGGGTGTTTTCTGTTCGTGGTGTTGCTTGTCGTCGGCATAGCGAGCGGGGCGGCTTTTTTCGCTTCGGAGTGGCCCGACGGCCTGGGAGGTCGATACGTGCGTGCGGCGCGGGAGGAAATTTCGACGCTGTGGGGCATCTTATTTCTTTCGTCGGAGGAGGAATCCGCTTCCCTTCCCGTCCTTCCGATACCGAAAATGCCCGTATCGGACGACGTTGCGTCGCAGGATGCAACAGGGGACGCGACGCCCGTAAGCCTGAGCCTCCCTGGAAACGACGGGGCGCCGGGACGGCAGCCGGCCATTCCGGGAACGCCGGCTCCCGTCTCTCTGGAGAGGAGCGCCCTGCCGCCTTCGCTGGAAATCGTCTCTTCCGGCCTGTCCGGGGAGGCTGTCAGCACTGCCGGTCCTGAAGAGCCCGAGGTGACGATCGTGGAGATTCCCTCCACGCTTTCCGTCCCCTCGGCGGACAGCGCAATCGGGACATCGGAGGGAAGAGCCCTCCAGTGGGGCGTCGTTTCCGGCAACTCCGTAAGAGTTCGTTCGGCCCCCGATACATCGGACACCTCCAACGTCGTCGGATGGGGTCGAAAGGGCGATCGCTTCTCGATCCTGGAGCAGGGGACGGACAAATTCGGGAGCGTATGGTACCGTATCCGCCTCGAGAACAGCAACCGGGAAGGCTGGATCAGTGGGGCCCTGGTGCGGGTGGAGCGGTAAAAAACAACGGAACTTATGCGCAACGCCGAATTATGCAAACTCCATGTTCCTGCACAAACTTCTGAATTTCTATAGAAACTTCTTTTCACTTTATGGCTGACGATGCGATTCGCTGATATAATCGCGGAAGGCAGTAAATTTGCACAGGAGGTCTTATAGATGAAGAAGCTGGTTCTGTTGTTGCTGGTCGTGCCGGCCATGACTCTCGCCGGAGGGATGGCGGCCGCCGTTCCCGTGGAAGAAATCAACCCTGGTTACGTCTATATCGGCCCCGTCGGCGACGGTGGATGGACCTATATGCAGGATGTGGGGCGGCGGGCGGTGGACGGGCAGTTTCCCGGCCTGAAGAGCACCATCGTCGAATCCGTGGGCGAGGGCCCGGAGGTCGTTCCCGTCATGGAACGGCTCATTCGCCAGAACAAATCGAAACTCATCTTCGCCTGCACGTTCGGCTACATGGACTTCGTTCAGGAGGTGGCGCAGAAGTACCCCGACGTCGTTTTTATGCACGCGTCCGGTTATAAGCGCGCCGACAACGTCGGAACGATGTTCGGCCGCATGTATCAGCCGCGTTACCTATCCGGACTCGTGGCCGGCAGCGTGAGCAAGAGCGGCAACATCGGCTACGTCGCCGCCCATCCGATCCCGGAGGTCATTCGCATGATCAACGCGTTCACCCTGGGCGTCCGCCGCGTCAACCCGAAGGCGACCGTCAGGGTCGTGTGGCTGTTTTCATGGTTCGATCCCGGCAGGGAGAAGGAGGCGGCCAGGGCGCTGATCGAGTCCGGCTGCGACGTTCTGGCCATGCACGCGGACACGGGTGCCGTAGCTCAGGCCTGCGAAGAGGCCAAAACCTGGGTCATCGGTTACAACAACGACATGAGCCAGTACGCGCCCACGATGCACCTTACCGCGCCGGTCTGGAACTGGGAAAAGCTCTTTGCGCCCGTCATCCGGCAGGTGGCGGATGGAACCTGGAAGTCCGAGGCCATCTGGTGGGGGCTTAAGGAGGGCGTGGTCGACCTTGCCCCGTACGGTCCGGCCGTTCCCGGGGAGGTTCGCGAAATGGTGGACGCCGAGAAAGCCCGCATTACCGCCGGAGAGGACAACGTCTTCGCCGGCCCCATCAGGGATCAGTCCGGGACGGTGAAGATCGGAGACGGCGAGAAAATGTCCGACGACGACGTCTGGAGTATGAACTGGTTCGTCGAGGGTGTGCTGGGAGAGGTTCCGCAATAATCTGCTGAGTGACAAACGGATGTTTACCTCATATTGAATTTTAAGTCTGATCATATTATTGATTGCGGAATCTGAAATTCTGGTTCCGCAATCGACAAAATAACGAAGTAAACACTTTTTATTAGGGGTGCCGAAAAGGGAGATAGCAGATGGTCTCTTTCGACACAGGGAATCGGTAATATAAGCATGAAAAGAAAACATGGGTCTTCTTGACCAAATTGTGAGCTGGCCCCTAATGTGACTGATAGTCCTGAGCCATATGTAAAATGTTCAATACAATTATAATTTCTTCATGTAATTCATATACAATAATCAAAGGAGCTTTTTTTACGGAACACTCAAACGTATCGGGATAGCGTCCAATACGCCCCATGCGTGGAAACATTAAAATCCTGTTCAGTGTTTTTTCGATAGCTGCCTCAATTTCTGCCGCCGCAGTTGGGTTGCGTGAAGCGATATAGTCTATTTGTTCGCTATACTTAGAAAGTGCATATTCAGACCACTTGAGCCGCATGTTCTTTTCGAGCATTGGCTATAATGGCGTGAATCTGGTTGACTGCTTCTTCATGTTCAATCAACGGTTCCTCTCTGGCGGATTTTATGCCTTTCTCTACTTCTGCCATGAACCACTCGTCATAAAGCCGCTGCTTTTCCTGTTGTTCTGTAAAGTACTTTTCCAGTATGCGCGTCACAATACTGTTTCGCGTGGCTCCGGTCCGGTCTTTTTCGACGTCCAGGCAATGTATTAATTGCTCGTTCAGGTTCAAAATCACTCGACTGCTCAAACTATAACCCCCTTTAGTTATATATACTATTATACCTGTAGGGGCAGGGTCTTTTTATCCGTGGGATAACGGTTTTGTGATCGATTTCAGGATCGACGGAGATACAAATTGCGGGCGAGGGGGGGGCATGTCTCCCTGCCCCCCTGAGTCTGGATGATTAAGCCCTTTCTTTCCTGTGTGGCAACTTACGACGCGAACAGACTCTGCGCCATCTCGCGATCGGTTTCGATACAGTTGAATCCGATGCCCTCCAGTTCCCTGCGAAGCTGACGGGTATTGCCCAGAACGCTCATCGCGTGCGCCAGCTCCCCCGGGGAGGCGCCGCGCCGCTTCATTTTCGCCAGAAGCTCTTTACAGCCCTCACGGATGCTCGTCTCTTCTTCCTGGGAGAGCGACCTGCCGCGCTCTTTCATGATCGCGGCGTATGCGTCCGGGAACGGCTTCGTGTAAACACCGTCTCTGCTGACGTTTTTGTAGAGAATCTCGCCGGCGCGGTTATAAACCCCGACGCTCTCGACGCGGCCCCTGACTTCGACCCTTTTTACCGCCTCGGGAATGCCGGCGTACACCCTGTTGTGCAATTCCAGGTTCGTCCAGAGGCCATAACCGCCGTCTTCTCTCTGGCCTTCGCAGCGCTCCAGAATGCCCAGCCTGCTGACCTCGCTCCCCACCGCCATAACCAGCACATCGACCCGATAGCCCTCGTCTCTCAGGCGATCGATGACGTTTATCAGCAGATCCCCGTTGCTCATCTCGTCCTCGAGGACGATGTTCCGGCGGTTTTTTATCGCGGTCGTGAGAAGGCGTTTCACCCATCCCCCCACGTCCGACGCGGTTTTTTGGACGCAGCGCCGTTCGTCCAGTCTCAAAATGTCCTCGAAAAACGGGTGCGCCGCCCGGTAGTTGTCTTCCATAAT